>JBPXJX010000140.1:0-3754 GCA_051715525.1 Bacteroidales bacterium | reverse complement strand
TGACCCTCCTGGGAGTTCCCACCCTTCAGGGAATTCATCCTGCCCAGAGCTTCTCGCTGCTTCCAGCCGATTCCCCGCTTTCCGTTTTTACGGCTCTCGGGATTTGCTCTCCGGGTCAGACTGGCATCTTTCAACTTGCGTTGAACGCCGCCCCTCCTGGGATTTCGTCTGGGGCATTTCACCCAGACTGCTTGTTACGTTTCTTCGCTTCACCGAAGTTCGTGTAATCAATATACTAAGATTAGGTTATGAATGTCAAGGGTAGTTTGTGGTTATTTTAAAAATAATTTAAACCCGTCTGATGCTTGAACAAGATAAATGCATTCATGCAGCGGACTTACCCAGTTCAGTCTTTAATCAACCATACACATTGCGACGCTTTCAAAACGCTCACCTGAAATGAATCCGTCCATTTTTTCAAGATCCGACTTCAAGTTGGCTGCTAGATCGACATATTCGTCCGCTTGGCCTTGGGAAGGCCAGATCTCAAAATGACAGCTATCATACCAAAACAATGGGTAAATTATTTCTCCCATTTGGAATGACGATTTCTGAGTGTACATCAAGGCTTTGCAGAGGGAAAACTTGGATTGGGTCCGTCCTTGGCACGCTTGGCAGCGGCGTCTGCCTAGCGTGGATAACTGACGGGTGGAGAGCAGTTATCGATCGCCATAACCAGCGGAGCGTAGCGGCGTCTGGTTGATGGCGGGTGTTGGACAAGTTAATATATTTTAAGAAAATTGGTATTACTCACTTTGATTTTGTCGACTCCATAGATCTAAAATGAATTTAATATCGACTTCATTTTCATTATTATCTATCGTACTTTTTATTTTTTCAGCAATTTTATGTATAAAATCATAAATATTAGTTTTTTTAATGTAAATTATTGAATTATTATATGATTTATTCCAATACTCAAAAGATGGGTTTTTTAAATCCAAATTTAATTTATTTATAATTAAATCCAAATAATCCATACAATTAGCATATTCATTTTTATATAAATGATCTTTATATTTTTCTGATAAAGAAGAAAATTCTTGAAAAGAATCATTTACGGCAGGACCAGCCGTGAAAATATCAACTATATCTTCAAGAGCTATCTTCTGAGGTTTCCATTTAATTCTTGCTGGAACTTTATCCGAATCATGAATGATCTCAACTTTTTCCAATTTAGCACCTTTATTGAGAGCCATCGCTGCATGTGCAGCTTCATGGAAGCAAATATTTTTGATGTATAAATCAGGAGTTAACCCAAACTCATTGAACTTACTTTGATGTATTAAAGATATACCCACAATATAATTTCATTCTCCTTTGATTAAATATCAAATAAAAATTCGGATTTTTTTAGCCTGAAAGATATATTCATTTCTGCTCTTTTTAGATTATCTAGGGATAACTCTTTATCTAAAAGAGTTATCAATCTTTTGAGCACAGCCCATTGGGTTGCTTAATATTTCTGATTGATTAAATCTTATTAGATCGTAACCTTCTCTTTTAAAAAATGCATCTTTAAAATATTCATTTTCAATTTCCTCTTCAGTTTTTTCAATCGATGTGTCAGTTTTGCACTCGATAGCAATTGGTGTAAATTCTTGACAGCTAGGAATACAATCACCTGAACATTCATTATACTTGTAGCCATATTTAAGCCTAACCAATAAAAAATCAGCTTTGAAAGGGCCAACTTGTTGTTGTGGGTATATTAAATCCAACTGAGAAATTGTTTCACTCTCAAATAAGTGATGAAAATATTTATCGTCTAAAACCTGTGATAAAGTAGCATTTTGAAAATTTTTCAAAGGGTCGATAATATAATAAAGTGACACCCAATTTATAAACTCCCCTTCCACTTTATATCTTTCTAGTATCTCGATCCATGATAGTAAAAATATGATTTCTTCTTTATTTTTGCAAAAATTTTTGGCATTTTCTAAATTCCATTTCATATTTTGTATGAAGTGGTTTTTTGACAAAATTGCGTGACGCTCGCTAGCTTCTGAAATTTGAGAAAGGTATATGCTTTCAATTGATTGTGTATATTCTTCTGATTCGATAGTCTGGGTATTATCTATTTCTATCGGAGATGGCGTTTCTGAATTTCTATCCCAACCTTTTATATCTTCAGTCCATTTTTCAATAAAATTGCGCCATTCAGTCCAATTTTTTGATTCAATGGTTTTAGGAATAACTTCATTTTCTAAATCCTTTAGAATTTGTTCTTCATTCCAACCATAATTTTTTAATGCGGCTACATAGTTACTCAAAATTGTCGAGCCTGTTTTTTCATTCCAATAACTTAATCGCTTCCTACAAATACCCTTAATATAGGATATTTTTTGTTGTATTGGAGGTCTAAATTTATTGACTAATATTCCACCAATTTTATTGAAAAACTCTTCAACGCTTTCAGGAATAGGATCGCCATCTGAATTGTATCTTAGATACTTATTTTCAGATATATCAATCGACTCTAATATATCTGCAAAGGCAAATTTCTTCGCCAAAGGCAAAATTTTCTTTAATCCTTTTTCATTTACTTTAAAACCATAGATTTTATCCTCAATATAATTTACTATCAATTTCAAAATGTCATCATCTAATTTTAAAAGCTCTTTTTTCCAATTAAACATCATTTCGATTTGTTCGCGTCGTTCTTGCAAAAGCTCAAGTTGCAATCGTTGTTTTATCACAACTGAATCATCGTCGAGCTCTATATTAGATTTGCCACTATTACAGTCAAAACAACTTGTAATAAGGTTGAGAATACTGTTATCTCCACCTTTTGAAACAGGGTCAATATGATCAACCTCAAGAACTACGTTTGGAGAGATCTTTCCACAATACTGGCAGGTAAATTTATCTCTTTTGAAGACTTCAAATCTAAGTTTTGTTCCTAATGCTTTTCTATCCACCATTTTAACTTTAGCCTAATTTATTAATTTACTTCCAATAATAAAAACCTTATTTGAGTGTCTTTCCAAGAATAAAAGAGATTTTCTTCAATAATTGTGAGATCTTTTGATGAAATTTTTGAATTAAATCGATCTTGCCATATTTTAGAAGGATTTTTTTTGCTTTCTTTATAAAAGAATAATAAGTAGCAACTGCAATTAATCTGATTATGGGATGATAACTCTTTTCGGCTTTTTTGTTTCCAATAATCACCTTCTTGGCTATTAAATTTTTTTCTGCTCCATCAGCAGAAAACATAAAACTATAGAGAAATGGTTTTGAAACTATGGTTTTTAATTCAAATATTTCAACACTATTTGTGCTATTGCTTATAGCTACTAAATCAGGTTTACTGTTGTTTGAAAAAAGCAAATTTTCGACAAGCCCACCTTTAGGAGTATTTCCCGTGTAAATCCTATGGGTTTGAGAGTAGTTTTCTAAAATTTTAGACGAAAAATAATACTTAACAGGATCTTCAAAACCACCATCATCTCTAACTTGTAAGACTCTTGAAATATCTTCAAGATATGATTTAAAATATTCATCAATATTATGTAGTTTATCTAAAATAAAGTTTTTAATCATTTAAAATTTACTTAATTCAAGTTTTTTCTTTATCAAATGTCTTGCGCCAGTCAAGACGATACAATTAGTTGAGTCTGTAGGAAATATATTTTAGAACCTATCTCTAAGCTTTGCATCATCAAGATTTACACCCTAAAAATACTTTCCTGTTCTTTGAGCATACCTGCTCCACTGTAAAAATGCCAGATCTGTCTTCTGGCTCATCTCC
>JBPXJX010000139.1:0-3738 GCA_051715525.1 Bacteroidales bacterium | reverse complement strand
GTATTCAGCAATCTCCGCTTTCGTTTTCCGTTGGTCCAGTAACGTCTCGATTTTTATCCTCTCTTCAAATGTTAATCGATGATACTTGCTCATGTTGCAACTTGTTCTTTAACAAAGTTGCGTTAGATTTTTGAACCTGCGATTATAAGTATTCGAGACGATGGTCCATTCGCTAACATCATAGTTGAACACGAATTAAAGAACCTAACATTTTGGTCGTTATATGAGCATATTGCTGGGATTACGGTAAAAGTGAATGATATTGTTAACCCGAATAAATCAATTGCTCGGTTCATGAACCGGGAAGAACTCAATAAAAATGGATGGCAGTTCGATCATTTTCATCTCGAGATATTAAAAGTAAAGCCAATGCCTTTGAAGCCTACAGCAGAACACCCATATCGCCTATATAACTCGTATTCACTTATCTGCTATAATGTTAAAGCGTTAAATAAGTACTATTTCAACCCGTTTGATTTTTTTAAAACCTACCTTTAAATATACTTATTAAGTATTTCACTTATAGAAATCAGCAATTCTCTTATCGCTTTTTGTGAGATTTATATAGGTTATAAGTTCAACATATTTTAAATTTACTTGTTCTTATTGCACATTAACCCTAAAAGATCATGGTATTAGGAATATTAAAAGAATCGAACGATGAACGCCGAGTGGCTATGCTCCCCGAAAGCGTTGCCGCTTTGGTTAAAATGAATGTTTCGGTAATCGTCGAAAAGGATGCTGGCCTTAGCGCATTTGCCTCCGATGCCGATTATGCAGCTGCTGGAGCAAAGTTAGACTCAAAGTCAAACGTTATCAGCCAATCGGATGTTCTGGTAAAGATTAACCCTCCTACAACCGAGGAAAAGGGGATGCTTACTGAAGGCAAGGTTTTTCTTGCCGTTCTGAATCCTTTTTTTAATGCTGATTTGATAAAGGAACTTGCCGCTAAAAACATCACCAGCTTTAGCCTAGATGTTATTCCACGTACTACACGTGCCCAGGCAATGGATATCCTTTCGTCGATGGCAACTGTTGCGGGATACAAAGCGGTGTTAACCGCAGCAAATAGCCTTCCAAAGTTTTTCCCAATGTTTATGACTGCTGCAGGAACAATCACCCCTGCAAAGGTTTTAATACTTGGGGCAGGTGTTGCAGGGCTACAAGCAATTGCAACATCTCGTAAACTTGGCGCGGTGGTGGAAGTATTTGATGTTCGCGCTGCGGTAAAAGAAGAGGTTACTGGAATTGGCGGAAAATTTATTGAGGTTGAAGGAGCATCGGATGATAAAGCTGCAGGTGGTTATGCCGTTGAGCAATCCGAAGAGTTTAAGCAACGTCAGGCACAAGCAATTCACGACCATGCTATAAAATCCGATGTGGTTATTTGTACAGCCCAAATTCCGGGTAAAAAGGCTCCTTTGCTTTTGAGAAAAGCAACCGTAGAAGCCATGAAACCGGGTTCGGTTATTATCGATATTGCCGCATCAACTGGTGGTAACTGCGAGGTAACCAAAAACAACGAAACCATCGTTCATAATGGCGTTACCGTTATTGGTAATTCGTTCTTAGCCGTTGATATGCCTTCGGACGCCAGCAAGATGTTTGGCAAAAACGTTATCAACTTCCTAAAACTTATCATAACTAAAGAGGGTGATCTAAACCTCAACTGGAACGATGATATTGTTAAAGGCACCGCGGTTACACACAATAAGGAGATTGTTCACGAACGGGTAAAATCTGTTATCAATAACTAATACAACCAGTCATGGAAGAAGTACTAAAGTTTTTCATCGAATATAAGGAGATGATTTTCATTATCATCCTCTCCATTTTTCTTGGTATCGAGGTAATATCGCATGTTCCTGCGGTGTTGCACACCCCTCTTATGTCGGGGAGTAATGCAATCCACGGGGTTGTAATCATCGGAGCAATAATAGTGATGGGGCATGCACACGATACCCTTTCGCTTATCCTTGGATTTTTTGCCGTAATACTCGGAACGCTCAACGTAGTTGGGGGATTTGTTGTTACCGACCGTATGCTCGAGATGTTTAAGAAAAAGAAAAAATAGGAGGACTAGATAATGGAACAGATTACGAAAATATTAGAATTTACCAATGAGATTTCCATTCTGGAGATTTCCTATTTAGGTGCATCAATCCTATTTATTCTGGGTTTAAAGAAGCTAAGTCACCCCGATACCGCTCGTAGCGGTAACCTTTGGGCTGCTGCGGGTATGACAGTTGCAATCCTTTTCACCATACTTTTTCACAAGAAAGAGGGAGAATCAATAGGTAATATCCCTTGGATCATTGCGGCTTTAGCCATTGGAACATTTGTTGGTTGGTACGCATCAAAGAAAGTGAAGATGACTGCTATGCCACAGATGGTTTCTATCTTCAACGGGATGGGCGGTGCTTGTGCTGCGCTTATCTCGATGATGGAGTTCCCAAAGATGCAGAATATGCTTGCTGCACAGGGAGCAGCACACATGCTAAATGGCGAAGCCATTGCCATTCTTCTTGGGTTGATGATTGGAGGCGTTTCGTTTGCTGGTAGTATGATTGCATTTGGGAAACTTGATGGCCGAATTGGCGATATTAAACATCCAATTCTACGCTTTATCAACCTATCATTTTTGTTTGGCTTACTCGTTGCCCTTGTGCTTATCTTGTTTATGAAGCCCGAGGCTGATAGCAATTTAGCAATATATCTTTTTGCTATTGCTGCTCTTATTTATGGGGTAACATTTGTAATGCCAATTGGTGGCGCCGATATGCCTGTGGTAATATCGTTGCTAAACTCGTTTACAGGTGTGGCTGCTGCAATGGGAGGTTTCCTTTATAATAACCAAGCAATGCTAACTGGAGGTATCCTTGTTGGTTCATCGGGAACCATCCTAACAATCTTGATGTGCAAGGCGATGAACCGTTCGCTGCTGAACGTAATTATTGGTGCATTTGGAGGAAGCGCTGCTGGTGCAGCATCAACCGGTGATAAAACGGTAAAAGAGATTTCGCTTAGCGATGCGGCTATTCTACTGAGCTACTCACAAAAAGTTTACATCATTCCAGGTTACGGACTTGCTGTTGCTCAGGCTCAGCATCTTTGCCATGAGCTAGATGTTCTGCTTGCTAGTAAAGGCGTTGAAGTAAAATATGGTATTCACCCAGTTGCTGGTCGTATGCCCGGACATATGAACGTTCTCCTTGCCGAGGCTGATGTTCCCTACGAAAAGCTTGTTGAGATGGAAGATGCCAATAACGAGATGACCAACACCGATGTGGTAATTGTAATTGGTGCCAACGATGTTGTTAACCCTGCTGCCGAAACCGATCCTGCAAGTCCAATTTACGGAATGCCAGTAATCAAAGCCTGGGATGCTAAAAACATTATAGTAATGAAACGTTCAATGGCTCAAGGTTACGCTGCTATTGATAACGACCTATTCTACCATGCTAAAAACCGCATGCTATTTGGCGATGCTAAAGCAACCATGCAAAAGTTGGTAGCAGAGATAAAAGCGCTTTAGTTGGCGGTTTCAAACGCAGACTTTAGACATAAGAGAAAAGCCACTCGAATGAGTGGCTTTTCTTTTTGACTCCCTTTATTCTTACTAATGTACAGCTCCGAATACCATCCCTGATATCATTGGAATAAGCCAAATAATCCAAACCATGATGCTAAATCGATGAAAGTTAACAATCATATTTTCGTTCTTTTTAGATCGGAAGA
>JBPXJX010000138.1:0-4531 GCA_051715525.1 Bacteroidales bacterium | reverse complement strand
ATCGTAAGGCTGCGGTGCTAAAGAAAGTTGGGTTGGTGGAGAACTGAAAAAGATGACATTAGTTTATTTTGTGAAAAAAAGGGAAGAACATTTGAATGAACTTCCCTTTTATTTATAATCTAATTTAACTTATTCCAGAATTATTTTCTTTGATGTTGTAGATTCATCATCGAAAATTATTTGAACAATGTAAATTCCAGGAGCATTTTTACTAAGATTAATCACATCATGTGATAGGTTAGAATTCTTCTTGTATACTATATTTCCAACAGAATTAAAAATCTGAATTTGATAGTTCTTAAATTCTGATTTGTTAATAGTGATAAATAACGTTCCTTGATTAGGGTTGGGATATAGGTTAACAACCTCAACCATATCTTTTTTAAGATTCTCATCAGTTATCACATCGTAAATAAATTCTGATGGATCATTGCTTGGAATGTATTTTGAAGCAACAATACTCTTTTGTGATGGAATTGTATAGTCTGGACAGAAATTACCCACAGAAGCACTAAGAATAGTTCCTTGTTGAGCAGTGAATCCAGGTTTAAAAGAAATGCTTTGACCAGCAATGAGTTGAGTGTTACTGCCTGTTAAAGCCTGAACTGTTCCTGTGTTTGGAGAATAATTTCCAGTATAAATATTCTCTCCCAAAGTGATTGTATTTCTCGCTTCATATCTTCCAGTTATATTAGTTCTTTGTAGCATCAGATCGTTTGGTGAAGTTTTATCAGCTATCCAAGTAACATTATTGAAAGTGGTTTCAACATGATCTTCATTAAGCCCACTCTCATTTAAGTATATTTTATCAAATGGACATAAGGTTTTATTGTTGTCGCGAATAAATGGATAATTAGCCATTAGAGGACTTGATGAAAGATTGTAATTAAGATCTTCAGTGTTAAGTGCTAATGAACTAATTGTAGGAATAAAGCAGTGATTTGGGTAAATAGTACTTCCTTTTCCAATTTCCAAGTTTGTACTTCTTGTGGAACCTGGGGAGGTATCAAAAGGTTTACCATTACTCGTACTAATCTCTATCTCTGTTTCACCTTGAAACATAATCCAAACCTTACCCCAGAAAATAGTGCCACTATAAGGGATAGCATAGGGCTCACCCTGAATATGAGCTACATTAATCCCTGCCCTGTAAGCATGCTTGTTAATATCTACCATTTTTGCACCAGGTGAATAGCCTTGCCCTGTGGCATTTTTTGAGCCATTTGATATCCCAATAGAATATGGTTTTGTTGGAAAGTTATAATAAGGACTAGCAGTTAACGAAGTTCGTGCCGCTGAACCTTGAAAATGATATAAGAGCAATTGCTTGGGGGCAGGCTTTTTTAATTTATTTAAGGCAACCATTAGCTCTGGTTCTTCATCAGTTATATCATCAAAACCACTAAAAAAGTCAAGGAGGAATTGATCTCCAAGAGGTATATTGGCCCCATTGTGAGGTGAATCCATTGTTATATAGAGCCTAGTATTGTGATTTTGATTGGTTTGTTCCATTTTACTTAGAGCATATCTGGATACTACACCGCCCATGCTTGCTCCAAGAACAACTAACTTGTTTTTGCTATTATTAATAGACAATTGATTATTTACCCAGTTAATAAGCTCAATCAAGTTTTCAGCATTACTCTCTATCGAACCAGCACCATCTTTAAAATCGAGCATGATGATATCAAATCCATCACTTTTTAGTTTCTCAATTAAGTCAGGTAGGAATGATATTCTCAAAGGATCCGTAGCGCATGGAATATCTTGACCACTACGAAAGACATCCCATCCAAATGTACCATATCTAATATTGCTTTCAGGACATTCGTTGCTTGGTGTAAAATTTAAGCCCTCTACAAAAACAAAAGGCTTCATTATTTTGTAATTATTGTTACACCCATACTCAATATAAGCTCTGCTGCCATCAGATAAAGTATGTATGTAGTTTGGATAAGGAAAACTATTTGAGGCGCTCTTTGAGACGCTTTTGCTATCGTTAAAGTCAAAAACAGTAAAAGATGACCACGATATTTTAACTTGATTTTCTCCTTCAATTAGTGAAATTTTAATGTACTTTTCACCTTGTGATGAGTAGCTAATTGGTATAACTTCTCCTAGTTTTACTTCTCTTTCACCAAATCCATCCCCGAAATCAATTTTAATTGAAATAGTTTTTTCGTTGTTAGTAATATAAAGGTCTTTAGGCAAACAAAAAGTAGCATTTAAACTATTACATGTACGTACTAATGGCGAAGCAATTCTGATGTTTTTTGAATTAAACGCGGACTCTTTGCTATTTGAATTTTCTGTTATACTGTTATTACTAATTTTGATTAGATTATTTTTTAATGCATTTTCTTTTATTAAATCATAATCAATATTAATTATACCAATAGGTATTTGATCTAAACTCGAGAATTTTTTTGCTTTTCTTTCAACTAAATCAAGATCGTTAAATTTGTCATTATAAAACCTAGATTTGTGAAGTAATTTGTAAATATTACGCCATGTTGAAGCCTCTATATTTACTTCATTTTGCATGCTTATTCTTAAAAGTTCTTCTTTAGCAAAGATTAATTGATCAACTAAGAATCCAGTCTTAACGCTGCTTTTGTTTACATTTCTATAATACTGATTTCGTTCCTCCTTAATTGAATTACTAATTTTTTTAAGCTCAGTTTCAAGATCCTTATTGTTAATTTTTTTTCCGTTCAATTTAACAGAGATATCTTGACCTTTAGTAATTGAATTGATGAAACAGGTAATCAATAGGTATAGAAAAAACATTTTTATGTTTTTCATACTTTTTTATTTTTATTGAAACAATACTTGATCTGTTTAATATGACTGCTCATTTGCAAAAGCATCTTAATTATTAATGATTTAATAAGTTTTTTGCAGAACAATCAATTGTAGTTTAACCCGGTTTATTTCTTTTCTTCAAGAGCATCAACTCTTTTTTTGAGTTCGTTGTTCTCTTTGTTAAGTTCAATCATGTAAAGTGTCAATTCTTCTATCTTTTTTAGCAGCTTAGCATTCATGTCTCCAACGTTAATACCATTTTCAAGTACTTCTTTCTCCGAAGGTATTTCAGGTAAATGCTTGTGTTTTTTTATAAAATCTTCAACATCATTAAGCGTGCGTAATTTATAGTTTGAATTGAAAACATAATCAGCCCAACCAGAGACTATTTCAACTTTTAATTCGCCACATCCAATAGTCCCTTTAACTGAAAGTTTGTAAAGGGGATTGCTCGTTCCAATGCCAATATTTCCTAGGTTAAAATACATATTATTATTTTTTTGAATCCAATCGGCTATTTGAACAGGCATCGACGCTGATGTGCCGCTTCCACAATAATTTGTTCCGCATACAGATATTGTTCCTGGTGTAGCTGATGTAGAGTAGTTTACTGTTATTGACCTAGTATTTGCGCCAGAAACAATTGTTCCACCTGATGGTAAGGTCCAATTATAACCTGTTGCTCCGGATATTGTTGGAACTGAATATACTACACCTGTTGCTCCTGGTTTAAACTCTCCTACAACAGTTATTTCACCAGCAGCTGAAGGTATTGTACTTGTTGTTATAACAGCAGATCCTTGCATTTGAAGGGAGTTGTTGTATGTATTATCAACTGCGGTAACTGTGTAAGTACCTGCAATAGTTTGATTCCCAAAGTTAAGAGCGCTACCAGTTCCTGCTAAAGTAGAAACAGTAGTATAAGTGTTTCGTTTCAATACATATGATATAGATGTTTGACTTCCACTAAGAGTTACAGCAACTCCTGAGCCTCCAGTGCAAGCAATGCCGCCGCCAGCAACATTATAAACTGTATTTGCTGGTAAAACTGTTACGTTGAAATTTGGAGAGGCTGCACCATTACCTAAGTAGTTTGTCCCTTTAACTGTTATAGTTCCAGACGATGCAGTACTAGAAAAATTTACTTGAATTGCATTTGTATTGCTCCCCGATTCAATTGTTACTCCAGTTGGGACAGTCCAAATATAACCTGTTGCATTAGGGATGGGGCTAACATAATACATTGTACCCGTTTGACCTTGCTTTGTAGTAGCTGGTCCCGAAATAGTTCCTGCTGTGCTTGGTATTGCAGATACTTTAGCTTGTGAAATAGAAATTGTTCTTGAACCTATTGTTACGGAGCCGCTTCTTGTGCTGCTAGTATTATTAGGCAGAACAGTAATTGTTACATAAGTAGTTATAGGATCACCTGGTTCACCATCAATAGGTACTACGTTTTTGCGAATATCTTTATTGTTGTCTTGAAATTTTGATTCTTGCAAATTACCTTGATAAGCTTCTATCCAAGGAACGCTTGTTGAAATGGTATAATCTTCACAGCCATCAGAAACAACTGTTATTAATACCGATCCCCCTATTGCACCGATACTCGCAGATGTTGGTGTTGCCGATGTTACAATGCATGTAACGGGCATTGACTCAGAGTTTGGCATGTTGCCAATGGTCTTTTTGTTAGCAAAAACATTTGTACAAAAAGAAGCTAAAA
>JBPXJX010000137.1:0-8694 GCA_051715525.1 Bacteroidales bacterium | reverse complement strand
ATGGATATCCATTTTCCTCAAACTGATGAATGGTTGAATTAATATATTTTGACAAAGAACTTGGAGTTAGTGTTTTATCACTTATTCTTGACAGGTTTATTCCAATATCATTTAATGTAATATCTGATAGGCTATCAGGTTGAATTGCAACCCAGCGATATTTATAACCTAATCTTCCATAAGCGTTTATTGAGGTTGAATTGCACCGAAAAGAGTCAATTGAAGCAGCTATATAACCCTTGCCTACAAATTTCAACAAACAAGATGTTAATGCTTTTTCAATGGCAATAGTATCGTCACACTTTATTGGTTGGGTTTTAACGGTTTGCTTTTTGTGTACATCAAAAAATGTAATGCTAATGCTTTGGGAGAGACAAAGCTTTTGTAGCAAAAAAAATAATAAAAAAGATAAGAAGCGTCTTCTCATATTCAACACGTTGTACCAAATATAACAAATATGAATAGTACAACGACCACTCGTACGAGTTATTGTGATATAAAAAAGATAAGTCTGTAAGGTTACCCTACATCTCGTTATTCATAAACCCTTGCTGTTCGAGCACTTTCAGCAAAGCTTTCGAGAAGGTTACATTATCCTTTTTAGTGTACCGATTATCAGTAAAAATCTGAGCAAGGGTCTCTTTATTATTCTCCTTCAAGAGTTTTTCTGTTAATGGCATCGCCTCTTTAGCAGAGTATATCTGATCGATATCGCCTTCAGAAAAATCTTGATAAACATCTTTATGAATAACGCTAGCCAAAGGCAAACGATCAGTTAACTCGGGGATTTCCTCAGGGTAGCCAACAACAACCGTTGTTACAGGTACAACTCCTTTGGGGAGCTTAAGTATTTCAATAATTTTTTCAGCCGTATATGTTGTTGTTCCAAGATAGCAAATTCCTAAACCTTCCTCTTCAGCAGCAATACAAACATTTTGAGCAACAAGTAAAGCATCAATTGCTGCTGTAATGAATGATAAAAAGTTATCGTACCCCGGAGTTGCTTTGCGATGCAAACACCATTTATTAAATCGATTAAAATCGGCGCAAAAAGTTAGCACTACTGGTGCTTGGGTTACCATACTCTGATTGAAATGGCAAGGTGCAAGCTGTTTCTTAATTTCCTGATCTGTTGTAACGATTATGCTATAAACTTGCATATTACCTGTGGTTGATGCGCGAGTACCAGCAAGTAGTATATCATTAAGTAACGACTCATCAATTGGATCGCTCTTGTACTTACGAATTGAGCGATGATTCATTATTGCACTCATCTCTTTAAATTTTATAACAAAGGAATTACATTTAGTATTAAAATCAATCCAAACTGTTAGTGTTCTTCAACACGAAAACGCGCAAAAATAAAAAATCTAGGTGTCAAAGGAACACCTAGATCATGATAAGGAAAAAATGAAATAACTATAAGGTAATGCCAAAAACGAAAAACACATTCTCGGTATAAGGATTTACCGCAATAGTTCCAAAAACAGGCAATTCATATGTGCCACTAATTTTAAGCGTTTTGGAAATATTCACACCTACGTTAACTATGTTGGCATTGTTTGAGTAAATCCCTTTTCCGGGTGTTCCACCAACAAATAGCTTTAAAGGCAAGCCCGATATTTCAGAGGAATAAGCTACTTCTAAATAAGTTGAAAAATCATTGTCTCCATCTTTATCGCTATCATCTGCACCAGCAAAAAAAGTAGCAGCGGTTAATGTAATTGGAAATGCTTCAGGGCCTGTGTAAGTAATTTGCCCCTCAAGTGCATGAAGTGTTTCACTCTTTTTAAAGTTGAAATAGCTGAAATTCTCTAAACTATCTTCAGCAAAATAGTCACTAACTGTAAATGATATTGGTCCTGCTGAATAGGAAAGGTAAAGGTCTGTTTCGGCCCAAGGTGTTGATACGCCGAATGATCCCCATGCCCCAAATGATAGCCCTTTATATGCAAGTGAAGCGTAAGGCTGAATATTAGGATTACTTGAGTATAATATCCCACGCCATAGATACTTACTTACAAAATCAGCATTCAAATTTAAAGTCAAACTATCCTCAGAGTTACTATAAGATGTATTGGCGCTAACTCTATTTGAACAAAATAAAAAAGTTATAAAGGAAATGATTAGTAGAGTTCTTTTCATGGTCGTTAAAATTTAGGGTTTATATGGCATCAATTTACTTTGATATTTCTAAATACAAAAAAAGTATCTCGATGATTTTAATCATTATGTTATAGATTATTCAATATAAACCTTAAAATTTAAAAAAGTTGATTACCTCTTTAAGCTGTTCGGCCTGACTGTTCATCTCTTCTGCATTTGATGCAAGTTCTTCGGATGCAGATGCTGTTTGCTGCGACATATCATTCAGCTGTTGAATAGCATTATTAACCTGATCGGTTCCCGATGATTGCTCAATACTCGATGCAGTTATCTCTTGAACCAAACGTTCGGTTTTCTTAACCTCAGGAATGATTTTTGAAATCAGCTCAGCTGATTTTCTAGTCACATCTAGGCTTCTATTCGAAAGGCTGATAATTTCATCGGCAGCAACCTTACTTCTTTCAGCTAGTTTACGAACCTCTGATGCTACAACCGCAAAACCACGCCCTTGATCACCTGCCCTTGCTGCCTCAACGGCTGCGTTAAGCGCTAGAATATTGGTTTGAAAAGCAATATCTCCAATGATGTTTATCTTTTCTGCAATCTTTTGAATTGCCTCCAAACTATTGTTTGATGAGCTCTGGATTAGGTCAATATCTGCCGAAACGTTAACAGCAATTCGTTCAGTTTCTCTAGAATTCTGAGTATTTTGATCGATGGTTGAAGCCATCTCCTCCATTGAGGATGAAATCTCCTCAACGGATGATGCAGTATTTGATGCCGATTGTGATAGTTGGAATGAGCTAACGCTAAGCTGACCGCTTGCATCTGTTATCGAATTAGCTCCTTGTTCAACCTCCTCAACAACCCTTTTAACGTTGAGCAACATGTTATTTAATGCATTTACCAAACTGCCAATCTCATCATGCCTTGACAAATGTAAGGTTGTTTTTAAATTGCCGCTGGCAATTTCGTTGGCAAACCCAACGGTTTTGAGAATAGGCCCAGTAATAGAGCGACTAAATATGGTTAAACTGAAAATAAAAATTGCTAAAGCAATCACTACTCCGATGAAAACAAAGGTTTTTATACTATTCACACTTTCTAAAATATCATCTGTATAAACTGAAGAGCAGACATAGGATTCAATCTCTTCAAGATATGAAAAATATAGCACTTTTTCTTTTCCTGACGCACTTTCGGGCCATAAATAGGTTATTTTACCTGAACTTGTATTTGTAGCAATCATCTTTTTAAAGAATTGATTATCTGCAACGCTTTCACCTGTTTGGCTCGGATGAATTATTAACGCTCCTTTTTTATCAACAATAAATGGATAGCCGTTTTTGAAGTATTTTTTACTGCTAAAATAAGCCTTTAAATCGCTTAAATCCTTCTCGGGAACACCAACAAATAGCATTCCTACAACTGCACCATTAATTCTAATTGGCTCATATGCAGCAAGGTAATAATCATCAACAACAAATGCTCTACCTGTGTAAGTTTGCCCGTTTTCAATAGCATTTACTACAGGAGAATCCATTGGTATAAAGGTTCCAATTGCTCTTTCCCCTTCAGCATTAATTACATTAGTCGAAATTCTAAGATATCCAACTGAAGTTTTTTGGAATATTGTAACCTTTGATTTTATAATAGTTTGGATTTTATCAACTAAATCAAAACTATTTTGAACCTGATTACCATTAACAATCCATGGCTCAACCTCAATAGGAGAAATATCGCCAGTAACTTGATTTTTTGCTTGGTATCTTATTAACCCAAACCCTTTTGTTAGTGTACCTTCAGATTTAATAATATAGCTTGCTGATTTTAACGCAGCTGTTATAAAAACCTGTTTTTGCTTTAGCTGTTGATGTACAATCTCAGCCAAATCTTCACCCTGCTGCTTCATTCTATCATCGACTTCGGCAAGGGTTTGATTTTTTTGAACGTAGAAAGTAACCACACCAAGGGCTGTTATAACAATGGTTGCTATTAAAGCAACCATTAAATTTAGCCTAACACCCAACTTAAGATTGAAAAATTTTGCCATATTTTAAACGATTTATTCAGAGCTCAAACATACGTTTAAAAAAGTGCACCTAAAAATAAAAGGAGGAGATTTACATCACCAAAGAATGTGATACAACTTATCACCAAATTCTCGATAGATTTTGCTAAATTTTGAAACCAATAACAAGTATATCATCGGTTTGGTCGTTGCCCAAACGCCAATCAATAATACGTTTTTCAAGTACAGTTGGAATTTCGTTTAAAGGTTTTCGGTGAACTTCGAATAACAACCTCTTAAACTCGATCAATTTAAACTTTTGTTTAGCAATTCCCCCAACCTGATCTGAATACCCATCGGAAAAAATAAAGAAAATATCATCTGATTGAGTTTCAATAATATGGTTATCGAATGAAAACTCTTTGACATGAACACCTACAGGGCATCGTGTTCCTTTGTATTCAATTAATTCTCCATTTCGAATTTGTATTAGAGGCTGGTAAGCACCAGCATATTGTATCTCATTCCTTTCTTTTGATATTAAACACATTGCAATATCCATACCATCGCGGGTGTCGGAATTAAAAACGCTCTGATTTAACGATTCTTTTACTTTAACCCGTAGCTGCTCCAAGATCTCAGCTGCTGATGTAGGGTTAGAGTGGCTGAAAATTTCATTCAACAAAGCTATTCCAAGCATGCTCATAAAGGCGCCAGGAACTCCATGCCCGGTACAATCCGCTGCAGCAATAACGGTATAATCTTTAGTATCTTTGATGTAGTAAAAATCACCGCTTACAATATCCTTTGGGCGATATAATATGAAATGTTCTTTAATACTTCCTAAACTATCCTTTGTACGACTAACTAGTGCTCCCTGAATTCTTCGCGCATAGTTGATACTATCGGTTATTTGAGAATTCTTAAACTCAATAAGCTGTTTTTGTTCCGAAAGGAGCTTATTGTCGCGTTTCTTTATTTTATACCATTTTAGTGTTAGCAAAGCAATGCCCGAAGCAAGAACAAATGCCAATATGAATGCAGCAATGAGATAACGTTGAAGTAACGAAACCGATTGGTACTTTTCGATCTGGATATTTTTTATAGCAATCTGCTGCTCTTTCTTTTCGGTTTCGTAAACTGTTTGCAACTCGGCTATCTGAAAGTGCTTCTCTGCATTGAATATTGAATCTTTTAGTGTTGCGAATTTTTTATGATAACCCAATGCAACATCAGGTTTACCCATTTTTTCATATGCAAAACTAATATTCTGATAGTTTTTAATAATATCCTCATTCAGTTCCATTGATGTGGCAATATCCTGCGACTCCTTTAAATACTTAAGAGCATTGATATAATCATTCTGAACATAAAATGCCTCACCAATTAACGCATACAACTCTGAAATGCCTCTTCTATTTGACATTTCTTTAAGCAACGATAACGATTTTTGATAGAAACCAAACGCTTTTTCAACTTCACTTTTACGAACATAAAAACTACCAATATCTCGGTAAGCTAAAGAGATGCCATAGTTATCGTCTTCACTCTGAAAAATCTCTAATGCTTTTTGAAAGTAGTGAAATGCCGAATCGTTTTGATTTTTTGAAGATAATGAGTTGCCAATCGCTAATTTTGAAAAGCCCATACCTCCTTTATTGCCTAACTCTTCAGACATTTTGAGAGTAACTCTACAAATCCTTTCGGCCTCATCAAAATTGAGCCATGCTTGATTTATATAGCCAGCAACAATATAACAATTCGTAGCCCCTTCTTTATCGCTTAACCTCTCGAAAATTTGAATATCATTTTGAATTTCTTGTTGCGCTTCGCGATATTTACCCCAATACTTATAGGCTAACCCTATAAAATAGCCTGACCATGCACCTCTTGCACTATCACCAACAGTAAAAAATGCAACCTTTGCCTTTTTGCTATACTCAATCGATTTTCGATACTGCCCCGTTGAATAGTAAAACCTTCCGTATCGAGCCCAGATTTCAGCTTCTTTAAGGGTGTCTTGAATATTTAATGCTAAAGCTTCTGCTTCTGAAAGAAGAAGTACAACGGAATCAGGATTATGATAGTAAGTAGCAGCTAAGCTGTTTAAGCTATCAATCGTTAATAACGTTTTCTTATTGTTTATTTGAGAAAACAATAGAAATGGAATCAATATCAATCCCAGTATTAGCAATATCCTATTCATATTCCTAAGTTTGATTGTAAAAATACAAAAAGCCACTCAAATAATTGGGTGGCTTCTGAAATATTACTAAAACATCTAGTTACCTATCTCTTTATCAATCAAATAATGATTTCTGTCGGATGAACTACGTGAAATTAATTCGCCAAGGAAACCTGCTAAAAATAGCTGTACCCCAATAATTACTAGAACTAAAGCGATATAGAAAAGTGGCTGATCTGTAACGGCTCTATATTTTACATGGTTATACTGAGCAAGCAGTTTTTCTACAATCATCGAAATGGTAATTATTCCACCCGATAAAAACATTAGCGCACCCAACATTCCAAATAAATGCATTGGTTTTTTAGCAAAGCGAGTAATAAAGGTTACTGAGAGCAAATCGAGAGGACCACGGATAAAGCGTTCCAAACCGAACTTGGTTACACCATATTTGCGCTCCTGATGCTGTACTACCTTCTCACCAATTTTTTTGTAACCAGCCCATTTGGCAAGTACTGGGATATAACGATGCATTTCGCCATAAACCTCGATGCTTTTAATCACATTGCTCCGATAAGCCTTAAGACCACAGTTCATATCATGCAGCTTGATGCCGCTAATTCGACGAACAGTCCAGTTGTAGAGTTTACTTGGTAGATTTTTTGTAAAAACAGGATCGTGACGCTTTTTCTTCCAGCCCGAAACTAAATCATAGCCATCTTCCTTTATCATTCGGAAAAGTTCAGGGATTTCATCGGGGCTATCTTGCAAATCGGCATCCATAGTTATAACAACATCGCCCTTGGCGGCTGCAAAACCAACATAAAGCGCTGCCGATTTTCCATAGTTTCGGCGAAACTTAATTCCTCGAAAGGCTTTATTTACTTGCACTAACCTCTCAATAACACTCCAACTCGAATCGGAGCTACCATCATCAATAAGGATAACCTCGTACGAAAACTTTTTTTGGTCCATTACCCTATCAATCCAAGCAGCAAGTTCGGGTAACGAATCCTCTTCATTTAAAAGTGGAACTACAACTGAAATATCCATTAATTATTCGTTTTTGGGTTCTGAAGGAGTTTCAAAAATTGGTTTCTCCTTTTTAAGAAACGCTGCTGTTACTAATGAGAAAATTGTACCCATAAAAGCAAATCCAATAACATTAAAAATAGCTAACATGGCAGGCGATTGCATTTTGGAAACCATACTCATTGCAGCATCAATTTGCTCTTCACTTAATCCTGCTTTAACGTACTCTTCTTCTATTATTGCCAAAAGCTTATTAACAAACTCGGGATCGATAACTGTCATAAAAATCACCATATACAAACCGCTAACAACGGCAGCAAAAATGCAGATAAGAATACCAAATCCTAGTGCTTTAGAGTATGATATTTCGCCACCCAAATCTTCGTCCCTAAATTTCTTTGTCCCATAAATTATTCCAGCAACTATTATAACATATTGAAGTAATGAAACCCAAAATGGTGGTTTAATAACTCCCATTAAATAGGTTAATAAGCTTAATACCACAAGAGCAATGCCTACAAACAAGCCGCTGATCATAGCGCTCTTATACATTGGGTTACTTTTTGATTCCATTTGTGTTAATGTTTTAAGGTTACAGCAAAGATATTAGAAAAACTTTATATATCTACTTGAAAGGGAACTTATCGTTCGACGCTATAAAAACCCTTTGCTAAAATATCTTTAATTAAAAAAGCGGCAATTTAAGCCGCTTTCTTATCTACTTAGATGTGTATATAATATTATGAGTTAGCTTTTTCAAATGGATTTTGCTCTTTTTTCAAAATAGCGGCTATTACAAGAGAAACTAGAAACCCAATTAGGGTACCAAAAATAAGACCCATAATAATTAGGCTAGGAATAAAAAACTTATGAGCCATTGACATTGCTTGTTCAATCTGATCTTCTCCCATACCACTCTCAGTCATTTTTTGAATAGACTCCTGAAGGTTAAGATCAACTAACCCTGGGTCAATTAAAGTATAAAGAATGGTTAAAAAGATAACCGAAACAATAGTTGATATTAGGCTAATTAGCACTCCTTTACCAAGTGCTTGACCATAAGATATTGAACCTCCTAAGTTTTGATCACGAACAGCCTTAATACCAAGATACAAACAAATTATAGTAATAATAATACCAGCATAATTCAATGGCTTATTCTGCATTAAACCAGCAAAATATAGGATTAACGTGTAAACTATGCTAGCTATACCTAATATTAAGCCCCATGTAAATACAGTTTGAAAAGTAGATTGTTTTTGATTGTTTTCCATAGTAATTAATTTTAAAAGGTTTAAGCAAAGATATCAGAAATTGTTTAAAAAAGATGTTGATATATTTGCTAACTTTTATAAAGTTA
>JBPXJX010000136.1:0-5051 GCA_051715525.1 Bacteroidales bacterium | reverse complement strand
GATGGCTATAACAGAGCATTACTAATAAGCATATTTTATAATATTAAATAGTTAAAGCTAATGAAATCAGTTATCCTATCACTACTCATACTTTTATCTTTAAATACATTCGCTCAAGTTGGCGAAAAGAACTTTATTGATCAAAACTATATTGAGGTTACCGGAAAAGCCGAAATGGAGATAACTCCAGATATGATATATATTAAGATTCTTATTAGCGAGAAAGACACAAAAAACAAAGTAACTGTTGCTGAACTTGAGGAACTTATGATTCAACGCCTTAAGGATATTGGTATCGATACAAAAAAAGATTTACTTATTAAGGATATGGCTAGCAACTTTAAAAGTTCTCTATTATCAAGAAAAGAGATTATTCTTAGCAAAGAGTACCAAGTTATAGTTCATGATGGAAAAACAGCTAGCCAGCTTTTTACTGAAATGGAAAAGACTGGTATATCAAATGTTACTATCGAAAAACTCGATCATAGTAAAATGGAGCAATTCCGTCGTGAGGTTAAGGTTAATGCGATAAAAGTGGCTAAGGAAAAGGCTGAAGCACTTACATTGGCTATCGGACAAGGGATTGGTAGAGCGATTTACATTCAAGAGATGGATAATTTTTATGGGTATCCTCAGGTGTCAAACACTGTTTCATTTGCAAGTGCTGGTAATTACGAAGGTCAACCAGAAATAGATTTTGAAAAGTTGCATATCAGCTACTCCATTTTATGCCGATTTGAACTAAAATAGTTATAATGAGTCCCTTTCAAAACATTACTATATACTATTTTTCAGGCACTGGCAACTCAAAAAATGTTGCAAAATGGTTCTCGGAAGTTGCATCAAAACAAGAAATTCCATGTGAACTAGTCAATATTTCGGAGGTTGATCGATTACATATTACCCCTCCTTCAGCCAATTCATTGGTTGTTTTTGCATCACCAGTACATGGTTTCAACTATCCACCAGTAATGCTCCATTTCATAGCACGTTTTCCCAAAGGGAAAAACAAGGTCTTGCTACTCAACACACGCGCAGGAATGCTAATTGGTAAATGGGTAACCCCGGGATTAACTGGTTTCGCGTTACTTTTATCATCATTTATTCTAAAGATTAAAGGTTATTCGATTGTTGGGATGGTTCCTTTTGATTTACCATCGAACTGGATATCGGTTCACCCTGGACTAAATGATAGAACCGTTAAATATCTGCATCACCGAGTTAAAGAGAGGGTTGTAACCAGCGCTGAAAGGGTGCTTTCAGGGAAAAATTATTTTAAAGCTTTACGTGAGATTATTCAAGATATCATTATCTCCCCTATTTCAATTCTTTACTACTTGATTGGTCGCTTTGTTATCGCTAAAACATATTACGCCTCAAGCGATTGTAATAATTGCGATATCTGTATAAAAGGCTGTCCAGTAAAGGCAATATCTAAAGTTGATAATAGGCCTTTTTGGTCTTACAGCTGCGAAAGTTGCATGAAATGCATGAGCCATTGTCCTAAAAAAGCCATAGAAACAGCACACGGTTCAATCGTTGCATTTAGCTTGATAAATTACCTTGTATTAGTTGTATTATTCTACAAATACGTAACGGTTTGGATTGCCCCTATTGATAATGAGTGGCTAAAATTTGTCATCGAATCGCTTTTATATCTTGGGTTATTTGGGATTTGGTATCGAATTATCCATTATTTAATGCGCTTAAAGTGGTTTGAGCGAATTATCGTTTACACCTCGTTAACCAAATACAAGTGGTGGGGACGACGTTATAAAGCACTTAAAGACATTTAAATAAGACCCTTCCATTTTTTGTAATTTATTTATTTAAACCCTTACCTTTTCTTGTTGTCTTAATTACTCGAATTGTAGAGCATCGAATAAATCTTTATGTTTACAAGCAAAACTCAAAACAATAAATTGATATGGCAACTCTTTTCTCAACCTATAAAATTAAGTCACACATTATTAAGAACAGAATTGTATTCCCTCCTTTTGTCAACTTTGGATGGACTGATGATAATGGCAAAATCTCTCAAAAGAATGTTGCTCATTATGAAGAGATTGCCAAAGGTGGTGCTGGGCTTATAATCGTAGAAGCGACATGTATCGATATTAATGGTCGAATTTTCACTTATCAACCTGGTATCTGGAGTGATGATCATATTGAGCAGTTTAAGCCAATTACTGAAGCATGCCATAAGCATGGAGCCGTTATTCTACTTCAAATCCATCATGCAGGGTTAGTAACTCGAAAAGGTATTCCAGTTGGGCCATCGGCTCATGCCGATATAGAGAACTCTCACGAGCTCTCTATTGATGAAATCAATAAACTTCGCGACGATTTTATTGCTGCTGCTTTAAGAGCCGAAAAGGCTGGATTTGATGGCGTTGAAATTCACGGAGCGCATGGTTACCTATTAAGCCAATTTGCTAACTCAGTAATCAATCTTAGAACTGATGAGTACGGCGGCTCACATGAGAATCGTCTCAGATTAGCTATTGAGGTAATCAGAGGTATTAGAAAATCAACAAATAGCAATTTCATTATTGGTTATAGAATGGGTGGCAACTCTCCTACCCTTGCCGATGGCATTGAGATCGCAAAACTCCTCGATAAAGAGGATATTGATTTATTACACGTTTCGCATGGTGGTGAAAAGGGGATTATACCTGAAATTCCTAGCGATTTTGCTTATAATGGGATAGTTTACAATGGAGTTCAGATCAAAAAACATGTGAAAACACCTGTAATTGCCGTTAATGAGATTAGAACCCCTGAAAGGGCTTCGTGGCTCTTGGAGAATGGACATGCAGATTTTGTTGCTATTGGCCGCGATATGGCTTGCGATTATGAATGGGCTAATAAAGCCCAAAAAGGCGAGAAAATTGATTTCTGTATTTCATGCAAGCCTAAATGCAAGAGATATATAAAAGCAGAATCGTGCCCTGTAATTATAGGTAAAAGTAAAAAAGCAGAGAAAGAATCGTCAAACTAGCTGATCGAGCGTTGTTTTGCTTAATACGCCTAGCGTATTATCTCTTATCTCTTTGAATACAAGCCTAATTTTACAATCGTCCTCCCTCTTGCAGAATTCGCAGGGTTGATATGATTTTTCTGAAATGCAGTAAAGCATAGCTATTGAGCCCTCAAAATGGCGCACTATTTCATCAAGACTAACCTCATTGGGCTTTCTGATAAGGAAGTACCCGCCAGTTTTACCAAGCCTACTACCTAAAATGCCCATCTTTTTAAGTTCAAGCAAAATATTTTCGAGAAAACGCTGTGGTAGTTGCTCGCTTTCAGCAATTTCGCTTATAAGCACGGGGCCTTTGCCATACTCCTTCGCCAGTTTAATTAATGCAATCATGGCATACCTCGTTTTTTTCGAAAGTGTTATCATCGTTTATCCTCGTTTACTTATTTCTTCCAATTTTTTCAAATCATTGATTATTATCTTCTTGCCATCAAGTGTGATAATTCCTTCCTTATTTAATCTAGATAATGTATTTATAACATTCTCGTGCGAACAGGCTGCAAATTCTGCTATCTCCTTGCGCGATAATGTAAACTCGTAAGGTGAGTTTTTGTAGACATTCTCCCATAAGTAAATTAAGATATCGGCTATTCTACCATTAACATGCTGGTGGGCTAAGCTTATGAAGTTAAATATCGACGACTGGAACATCTCAATTGTCCGCTCAAATAGGCTTAAAAGTAGATTTCCATGCTTTGATAATGTTCTTTTAAAAACGCTTTCATCAATTAAGCAGATATCACAAGATTCAACAGCTACAAGCGAGAATACGTTTGTATTTTTAAAGAAAAGGTTTGCCCCTCCTAGCAGTTTAGGTCCTGATACAACTGTCATTATAAAGTTTTTCCCACTTTGATTCTGATATGTGAACTTAAGAATTCCTTTATGCAAGAATATCAAGTGGCTTGACTTTGCTCCCTGCTTTACAATAGTTTCGCCTTTATCAAACCTTAGCTGTATAGATTTTTTCCGAATGAACTCAAACTCCTCACAACTTAAATATTGGCAGCTAATTGCTTTAAACAAGCACTGTTCACAGTCATAAAGGTGAACACTTTCATCAACCAACGATGAATAATTTAACATGGTAATATGAAATATTTAATACTCAATGTTGAAAAATTAAATGCAAATGTACACTAATTCGATAGACTTAATAAATATATTTGCAAAGAAAATATTTATTAAACCTGAACCAAGTATAAAAATGAAAAAAGTATTATCCATAATTATTTTAGGTTGTATTACGATTTCATTTACAAAAGCACAATCAACAAATGATATTCTCAACCTTCTAATTCAAAATAAAACAATAACTCAGCAGAAAGCTGATTCTATAAGAGCTGAAGCAGCAATTAAGCAGCAAGATGCTGATGCAAATAAAAAATCGTTCCAAGTAACAAGTTCAAGACCATTACAACTCTCAGGCTTTGCTCAAGTACGCTACCAAAATCTAGATGAAAAAGATAAAATAGATGGCTTTGATATTCGACGAGCCAGATTAGATCTTAAGAGCAATATTTCGCCATACTGGGGCTTTCGTTTGCAAACAGAACTTGCTGAAACCCCTAAGTTATTAGATGTATACGGAGAGTTTAAAGCATCAAAATATTTTAATATCACCTTTGGTCAGTTTAGAGTACCTTTCTCGCTTGAGAACACTGCTAACACCCCAAAATTTGAAGCGATAGATCTTTCGCAAGTTGTGGAAGCAATGGCTGGACGAAGCAAAGATGTGATCGGAAACCATAATGGTAATGATATTTGAATTCAATTTAACGGTAGTTTAGTTGAAATCAACGAAAAACCTCTGTTCGATTATTATATTGGTCTATTTAATGGTTCCGGTATCAATCAAAAAGATAAAAACGAAGCAAAATCTATGGCAGGAAGGCTTGTCGCTCACCCCGCAAAAGGGCTTGATATTGGTTGTTCTTTTTATAAAGGATTGGATAATTTTGGTACTCCTGCAAAAAATCAGGCAAGAAATAGAACAGGAATTGAACTAAAA
>JBPXJX010000135.1:0-3067 GCA_051715525.1 Bacteroidales bacterium | reverse complement strand
ATTGTCGGACGGGATGAAGACAGCGACGTCTTTGTCCCGCGACAATTTAGATACCAAGTTAGGAAAAATTTCGCATCGCGAAATTCGCCCGGCTGAAATTTAGAACTGTTGGCAGCAGTAAATTATTCTTTTTCAAGTTTTTCGATTTCTGCGATTTCCATATTGAGTTTCTTAAATCGCTCAAATATTGAGTACTTAAAGGTATAATAAATTGAAATAATCATTACAAGAATAATCAAAGAAATCGGAAGAAGAGAATTCATGGAGAAAATTGGAAATTTACCCATTAAAAAGATACCAATTATTCCGAAAGGCATTAAGATGTATCCGAATTTTGTAAGTTTTATCTTGTATTTCTCGAGTTGCTTAAGGTTCTTTTTTATTAAAGTAATTGAATCTGATAAATCAATCTTGCCAATTAGAAAATAGTATCTTACTGACCAATAATATAAAAGTAAGGATACTATCCCGAACATGAAAATGCCAACATGAAAATCAATTGTAGCTTGATATTTAATATTTGGTACTAATATTACTAAAATTAAAACGATTGGTAGAATTAAATTAAAACCTGCTTTTATTTTCTCCCAACTCAATTTTTTCTCAGGCTTTGCTATTAATATTCGTCTAAGAATTTCTCTGTTTATTCTCGTGTTCTCCGACAACTTTCTGTCGTATTGTTGCCATATATCTTGTAATTCTAAAAGTTCCATGATTATTATATTTTTTTAATTGCTAAATTCTTAATCTGTTCTTTAATACGACCAATCCGTGTTCCTACGTTTGTCTTAGAAATACCTGTTATCTCAGATATTTCATCGTGCGAATTGCCGTCGAGATAGAGTAAAATAATGGCTTTATTAATTTCGCTCAACTCTTCAATACATTGATATAAAATTTCAGATTCTGTTGAGTTGTCTTGTTCTGATAGCCAAGGGAAGCTGTCTTCTTTCCTAAAATCATTTAAGGGAAAAAAAAGTGAATTATTTTTTTTCTTACGCTTATAATTCATCGAAGTATTCAAAGCCACCCGATAAATCCAAGTCGAGATTTTAGAGTTTCCATTGAAACTTTTGAAAGATTTCCAAAGTTCGAGAGCTATATCATTAATTAAGTCTTCTCTGTCCTGTGCGACTTTTGTATAAATTCTCGAAATATTTATTATTAATCCGATATTTTTTTCGAAAATATCAAGGAATTGTTCTTTAAGGTTATTTTCATTCATTCGTCATAGGTTTACTTTTTTTTTGGTTTTTGAATTTCATTATAACCAATTAGTAACCTGTCATGTTAAAAAATCACACTTACTGCAAAGTTTTATTGCTGCCAACGGTTCCGTGGTAAGGAATGTTGGGGAGTTAGGAGCCGAACATCTATTCCACGGTAAACTATTGCTAAAGTGATAAAAGCCTGCTTATCCGCGCTTCAACCCCAATATTCTTAACCACTTGTTGCACACAGTTTAAATCATTTCAAAATAAAAGTAAGTGGAAATGTATATTGAATTCTGACTAGCCGATTGTGTAATTTTGCTGGTTCCCATTTAGGTGAGCTTCTAATTACCCTTAGTGCTTCTTCATCTAACAAATGCCCTGCCGATTTAATAACTACTGCATTTGTAAGGCTTCCATCAGTTTCAATAACAAAACTTACTAATACTAGACCCTCTTTACCAGCTTTCTGAGCAGCTTTAGAATATATTAAATTTGATTCTACGTATTTTCTAAATCCCTGCTCGCTTCCATTAAAACTTGCTTTATGTTCTCCCTCTGCACTGTCAACCTTCATTCCATTTGTATCCCAATACTCGGCCTTTATCCTTTTCCCATTAGAGTAAAGTTCTTCGGATGATTTTTTGTCATTTGTATGATACCAGATCCAAGTGCCTTCATAGTTATTATTTAAAAAAATTCCTTTATGATCGATATTACCATTTTCAGTGTAATAAATAAACTCACCACTTCTTTCAGTGCATTTTTTATTATTAAATGAGCCTTCCATCTGGAGCTGTCCATTTAAGTAATAATCTTTCACATACCACAAATCACCTTTTTTGAATACTTTTCTAGAATACATAGCATTCTCACCATGTTTTATTTTTTCCCAGTTTTTGTCAAAATATATCCGAATCGTGTCCTGAGCAAATAGATTTTGAATTAGAAATAAAAATATCAGCAAAATGTAAATCTTTCTCATGTTAGAATTTAATTAAATTGTTTACAATGCCAACTGCTAAAACTAGACTGGGAGTTAAAAACTGTTTCCTTGTCCCTCGTTAACAGCAATGCTAAGTTAGGAATTCCTTTCTTATCTGCAAGTCATACTCAGTGGGCTTAACCACGTGTTATGGGGCGTTTACTTATTATATCTTTCTACTGCTTTTTTAATAAACTTAGACTTTCCAAAAGTAAATGTTGTTCCAATAATCCCACATACAACACCCCCTCCCATAACAATCGCATTACCTGTTAGATTTGGATGAGGGTCAGTATCATAGTTTACGTCCTTGGTTTTATTTATTAAACTTATTAACCCTGAAACAAATAAAACTGTACCAACAGAGTAGAGTGTAATTTCTGTTTTTCTGAAGGAATTATATTTATTCAACCAAAAAAGTGATTCTGAATTACTAGATAAATCTACAACTAAATTATTGTAATTGGCCTTTTTCAAATCTCCAAAACCTTTATTGTAATAGTAATTTTCACGAGTATAACCGCCACCATTCATAGAATAAACATTGGTTATTTTTTCAAACAAATTTATTTTTCCTTTTCTTATTCTAACGGCAAACGAAGAAGTCTCTGAAATACTAAACATTTTGGTATTTGCAAAGAATAATGTATCAACTTTAAAAAACTTAACATTAGCTAAGTCGATTCTCTTGGAGTCAACTTTTAAATAGTAATTACCAAAGTAAGGTTTCTCATATGAAAAGTCTCTTCCATTAATAATAGAATCAGAAAATAAGTAGATATAATTCTGTCTATCACTAACCTGACCGAAAGAAAAACAACAAATTAAAATTAATCCAAATAGTAAAGAAAATCCTTTCATTTTTATAAAA
>JBPXJX010000134.1:0-1585 GCA_051715525.1 Bacteroidales bacterium | reverse complement strand
AAGAAAGGTCGATTAGCTGTTTGACCAACTTCTCATCCTTACCATAGGTTTTAAGAATATTGCTCTTTTCATCCTTTAAACTCGACAGCTGCTTTTCTGTCTCAGCAAGCATATCCTTATCGGCCTGAGAAATCTCTTCATCCTTTTTATCCTTTGATGCTTTCTTAAGCTCATCAACCTTAGCTTCTACAGGGTTAATTTGCTTATTAATCTCTTCAACCTTTACTCCAACGTTTTTTGCTTTAGCATCTATAACCGATTTAATAAGCGGATGTGAGGCATTTACAACAAGATTTAAGCTGTCGGGCATATTTCCATAAAAATTTGCCCCTGGGTTCATTGCTGCCATGTCCTTCATGCGGCGCATAAACTCTGATCGGGTAATAACTACTGGCTGTGCTGTTTCGCCAAGTTCTTCGAACGAAACCCAATAGTGTGAATTTTCAGGTAGTGCACCTTCAAATACTGAGCGAATCTCGCTCTGCTCATCAATCGGTAGGCTAACCTCCTTACGATCGTCTTTAACAATTAGCTTATCAACAACATCTGAGTCAACACGAACAAAGCGGCTATCCTTAAGCTTCGACTCCAAACTATTAATAAGATGTGGATCGAGCTGACCATCCATCATCAGCACATCATACCCTTTGTTTTGGGCAGCCTCAATGTAGCTGAACTGCTCATCTTTATTGTTTGCATAGAGATAAATGAGCGTTTTATTCTTATCGGTCTGATTTTCCTTAATAGGTTTTGATACTCTTCAAAAGTGAAGTATTTACCATCAATATTCTTGAAAAGCGAGAATTTTTCGGCTCTCTCGTAAAACTTTTCATCTGTAATCATGCCATAGGTGATGAAAAGTTTAAGGTCATCCCATTTCTTCTCAAATTGAGTCCTATCGTTCTTGAATATCTCCTGAAGCCTATCAGAAACTTTTTTGGTTATATGAGTTGATATCTTCTTTACATTCGAATCGCTTTGCAAGTAACTGCGCGATACGTTTAATGGGATATCTGGTGAATCAATTACACCATGAAGAAGCGTTAAAAACTCTGGTACAATACCTTCAACAGAATCAGTAACGTATACCTGATTGCAGTAAAGTTGAATCTTATTCTTTTGAATATCAAAATTAGTTTTGATACGTGGAAAGTATAGCACTCCTGTTAAGTTGAATGGATAGTCAACATTTAAATGGATATTGAATAGAGGTTCATCGGCTACTGGGTATAAATCGTGATAAAACTCTTTATAATCTTCTTCCTTCAAATCAACTGGTTTACGAGTCCATAGAGGGTTTGTATCATTGATTATCTTTGATTTCTCAGTATCAACCTCTTTGCCTTCTTTCCACTCTTTCTCAGTTCCAAATGCAATGGGAACAGGAAGGTAGCGGCAATATTTCTTTAAAAGTCCTTCGATTTTGAATTCATCTGCAAATTCTTTCGACTCTTCATTAATATAAAGAATAATATCGGTACCCCTTTCATTACGCTCAACCTCTTCAATAGTGTAATCAGGTGTTCCATCACACTCCCAACGAACAGCCTTTGTACCATCACGGAATGATTTTGTTATAATCTCA
>JBPXJX010000133.1:0-3994 GCA_051715525.1 Bacteroidales bacterium | reverse complement strand
CATCCCTTTTCTAATTCCATTCTGATAAATCTGTGTCCAACCCGTAAGGGAATGTAAAATGAACATTCCTATAATACAGGCCTTTACTGTAATTCGTAGAAATTGGCTCATAGAAATTTGGTTAAATTAGTATTGGTATTATTTATGGTGTTTTGATTTTTTTGAGGTAGGCTCTTTGAGATTGACAAGAAGTTTTCTTAGTGCTTCACTCTCATCCTCGCGCTTTTGAATTTTTTCAAGAATTTCCTTATCGGTCTCTGAATTAATCTCATTGCTCTTTGCTTGAGCAATGTTTTTCAACTCTTTCTCGGTTTCTGAACGTTTCATATCATCGTGCATTATTAACAATGCAATGATAAGCCCAATGCAAGGCATTTATCAATTTAATGTCCTGACGAAAACTATTACAATAGGAAAAATTAGTCGATAAAAACCCGTACAAGGGATGCAGAACGCCCCTACAATACCATTACATTAGTTGGTTATTGTATTGATAAATAGAGTGATAATTGTTGTTGGGGAAAATTAGATGTTTAGTAAAAAGTTAACCAGATTGACCTCTTGATTGGTTATGCCAAGCTTCTTGCGTAATCTGTATCGAGCCGTTTCTAATGTATTGATATTCTGTCCTGTAATAGAGGCAATATCTTTAGTAGTCATATTTAGGCGAAGGAATGCTGCAAGTTTTATCTCCGAAGGAGTCAAATCAGGGAATTTTGCTTGGAGATTTTTATAAAAATCCTCGTGTACATTTTGGAATCGATGTTCAAACTCCTCCCAAACCTCATTCTCAGTAATAGATTGTAAATCGAAAATAATTTTTTGGATAGGCTCTTTATTCTCATCTTTTACCTTCGACTTCAGGTTCAAAAGCCGTTGGGTTATGTTTCCGATAAGCTCATTCTTTTTAAGGAGGTACATAACATTAGTAGTCAACTCCTTATTCTTGAGTTGCATCTCTTTTTCAAGTTTTTCATTCTCAAGCTTAATCCTTTTATTCCGGCTTTTAGATAGGAAGTAAAGCAACCCCATTATTATTGAGCTAAGGAAAAGAGACAAAGAAATTATGAACATTATCAGCCCTCGCTTTTGCTCTTTAACCTCTTTTACCTTATTGATAATTTCGTTTTCGTATTGTAACTGAAGTTTTGCTATCTCACTGTATTTCTTATCATTTAGTAGGCTGTCGTTATAAGTCTTGTACTGTTTGAAGTACTCCAGCGATTTTTCAAAGTCTTTTGTTTCATAGTAAATATCCGAAAGCATATTCGATGCGTTTTGCAGCGTTAGCATTGCCTTTGTGGCCTTGCTAATGGTAAGCGCTTTGTTAGCGTACTCTATGGCTTTTGGGTAATCTTTTGTGTTTTTGTAGTATAGGGATAGGAAGATACTCGTTTTAGCAACTCCATGTTGATCGCTTACTTTCGTCCTATAATCAAGAGATTCAGATAAATATTTGAAGGCAGTCACGTAATCACCAGCCTCGATTCCCAGTTTTCCTAGGTTATTGCAGATAGTACCGAAAATCTCCATGTCTTTGCCTTTGCACAAGCTATATCCTTTCAGGTAGTATTCCTTTGCTGACTTAGCATCTCCTTTGGAGTTATATATATTTCCAATACTATTATAAAGCGTTGGGTATTGGTGATCCGAAACTTTAAACTTTTTGCTTTTAGAACTCTTCTCAAGTATGCTAAGCGCTTTAAAGTAATAATCTAAGGCATCATCAAATTGCAGCAACCTATCTTTTAAAACGCCCATGTTATGGTAGATTGGGAATAGTAAAGAGCTATCCTTTAGTTCTTCTCCAATCTTTAGTGCTTCAATGAATAGTTTTAAAGATTCATCGTATGTACCTATAAAGATTAAATTGCTCGCTGTTTGTGTATAAGCAATCGATAAAACCTTCTTATTTCCGCACTTTTTAGCAATTTCTAGAGCTTGTTTTGAATAATCAAGGGTTAAGCCAAGGTTAGTTTTAAAGCTGATTTTGGAAAGCTCTTGTAATAATCTAATCTGAACCGTATCCACGGTTTCATTCTCTAGCTTAACTTTTAAGCTATCAATTTTTATTTGCTCTTGGGCAAATGCAAATTGATTGATAGTTAAGCCTAAAGCAAAAAAGATTATTAGCTTAAGTCGCATATTTTGATTTTATAACTCAAAAGTATGAAAATATCAATTCGAAACTCACATCAGCCTTTCATTATGCAAAAAATGATTTTTATAACAAAGCTAAACATTTGTTTAATTATTTTCTTTGAAACAACCCTAATTATATTAACTTGTAAAACTTAAATCTACTAAATACATTAATTATAATATTATGAACCAATATGTTATAATTCTACTGGTGACGGTGGGGAGTATCGTTCCAGCTTATTTTATTTTAAGATTAATCTTCGGGAAGTCCATTATGCTAACTGTAGGTATTTGGACTGTAAGTTTTACGCTCATAATGTGTTTTCTATATTATGTGGTTGGATCGTTGGGCATTAAAAGCATTATCTGGTCTACACCAATAGGCTTTGTTATTGGCACAATTGTATATTTATATCTAAACAGTATTTTAAAAAAACCTCTTTCAAATATGATTGAGAATGTAAAGCAGGTGTCAGAAGGTAACCTAAACATCCAGATTAAAGATACAAATGCGCAGTACGAACTTGGGGTTCTAAGCAGTTCGATTAAACAAATGATTGATAATATAAGTGGTGTGGTTAGTGAAGTTAAAAGGGGTGCAGATAATGTAGCAAGTGCAAGTAGCGAGTTAAGCTCTACCTCTGAACAACTTTCAGAATCGGCTAATGAACAAGCCTCCAATGTTGAGCAGGTTTCATCAACCATGGAGCAAATGGCTGCTAATATCGATAGTAACACATCAAATGCTCAGCAAACAGAGACAATTGCACTACAAGTCTCAAAAGAAATCAATCAGGTGAGCGTTTCAGCTAAGGAGAGTCTCGAGTCGGTGCATGCAATAGCAGGTAAGATTAATATTATTAACGATATTGCATTTCAAACAAATATTCTTGCTTTAAATGCTGCCGTTGAGGCGGCAAGGGCAGGTGAGCACGGTAGAGGCTTTGCCGTAGTTGCCGCCGAGGTTCGTAAACTAGCAGAAAGGAGTAAAATTGCTGCCGATGAGATTGTAAAACTTGCCAACCATAGCGTAAAGGTTACCGAAGATGCGGGAAACCTAATGTTTAAGATTATTCCAGATATCGAAAAAACAGCAAAATTGGTGCAGGAGATAGCCGCTTCTAGTATTGAGCAGAATAATGGTGCAGACCAAGTGAACAATGCTATACAACAGCTCAATAATGTTACACAGCAAAATGCTTCTGCTGCTGAGGAAATGTCTGGGAATTCAGAGAATCTTGCCGCTCAGGCTGAGCAGCTGAAAGAGGTGATTTCGTTCTTTAAAACCGAAGATAGTATAGGAAAGAGGCATAGGTAGTAAAAAAATAAAGCCACTCAGTAAACTGAATGGCTTTATTATCCCAAAACCAAAACCAATTCTATACTTTTTATTCTTACTATTCGTAATCCGGAAGAGCATTCATTAACTTCTGTCTTGAGAAGAAGATACGGCTCTTAACAGTACCAATCTTCAGACTTAATTCCTCAGCAATCTCTTTGTATTTGTAGCCAGATGTATGCATTTGGAAAGGAATACGAAAATCATCATCAAGCTCTTCAATTTTCTTGTTAATCTCGTTATGAGAGTAGCTTGAGTCAGGTCCGTTTGCTTCGGCACGGCTGTTCATCAAAAACTGGTTATCGCTTGAATCGAATGTGGTATTCTGTTTAATCGCCTTACGATAATTATTTATAAAGGTGTTTTTCATGATGGTAAAAGTCCATGCCTTCATGTTGGTATCATCCTCAAATTTATCGCGGTAAGTAAGGGCCTTAAGGTATGTTTCTTGTAATAAGTCTCTTGCGTCTTCAGTATTTGAAGTAAGGCTATAAGCAAATCGTTCTAGATTTA
>JBPXJX010000132.1:0-4629 GCA_051715525.1 Bacteroidales bacterium | reverse complement strand
TAAATCCAAGGAAATATCCATCAGGCAGATATGAACGCCTGACTCAATGCGGATTCAATTTTCAAATAGATAGTGATGAAGACCAAACTAAGTGGCTCGAAATGTTTGAGAGGTTAAAGGTATTTAAAGCTCAATATCATCATTGTAATGTGTCCCAAACCAGTAAAGACCCCGAGTTAAAGAAGCTTGGTAAATGGCTCAATACACAACGGACAATGTTCAAAGGTAGAGTTTCCGCTGAGGGCAATTTCATCAAAATGCCAGAAGACCGGATAAAAATGCTAGAAGACCTGGGAGTAGTTTGGAATGCAAAGGATGCAGATTGGGAGAAGGGATTTCAAGAGCTAAAACTATTCAGAGAACTAAATTGTCATTTCAATATACCGCAAACCGAAAAACTATATTATCGCGCAAGGCGATTACGACTCAAAAAGGAACTCCTAACCAACGAACAACTTGAAAAACTAAACTCGATTGGTTTTTATGAAAAATATACGGTCGTGAAGAACGGTGCGGAGATTAAACCTTATTCTGATTCAATTTTTAATAGAAGGTTTAGTCAACTCATTGAATTCAAGGAAAAGTTTGGAACAATTGACATTAAAGCTCGTCACAAGGAATTTTCAGGTCTTTATTATTGGATAAAAGATGTAAAAGAGCAAAAAGAGCGATTAACCGAATCACAAACCGAACGACTTGAGTCAATTGGATTAAATCTTAAATTATCTCACGAGGAGCAAAAATTCATCACCAGATTCAACGAGCTTAAGGACCACCTTCAAAAATACGGGACTTTGAGAGTTTCTGAAAAAATCAATAAACCGCTACACCATTGGATAAGTAATGCAGTTCACTCAGATAAAATGTGGACTGATGAGCAAAAGATGAAGTTAGAATCAATCGGCTTTTTTGAAGAATATTCAAAGACGAACCAAACTAGAACTCAGGCAATTCAATTTGAAGAAATATTTTCTTTGTGGAAGGAGTATTGGCGAAAGTATGGTACTTTTTACATAACTGAACAGAATAAAGAGTACAGACACCTTTACAATTGGAAGCAACGAAAAGAGAAAAAGCTAACAAAGGAACATCAAGCGCTTTTGGATACGATTGACTTCTTTAATCCTAATAACCATCAAAAGAAAGTAAAAACATTCTCTTTCGATGAAAGGTATTCCGAAATGTTAGCTTATAGAGAGAGATATGGAACTACTAAGATAAGCCGCAAGGATTCCGAACATAAGAATTTATTGCATTGGCAGACTCATATTAAAAGAAGTAGGATTTTAACCAAAGACCAGAAAGAAAAATTGTTGGCAATTGGTATTGAAGTCAAGGTTTCAAAAAGCAGTGATTCTTTTAACAGAACATTTGACGAAAGACTAGACGAACTAAAACGGTACAAGGAAAAATTTGGAACAGCTCATATCAAAAGGACAAATGTAGATTATCGGGAGCTTTACAATTGGACGGGTTATATAAAAAGGCGAGCCCTACTGACTAAAGAACAAATTGAAAAATTGAAATCAATCGGATTTGATACATCAGGTATTGAAAATTTTATGAAAGGAGAATAGCCGCACACTTTGCTTTGCCGCACTTCCAACGCACAACCAAAGCAAAACAAAGAGTGCGTCTATTAATCAAAGAGTGGACTAAGCGCCCAGCCTACAACAAAATGCATGTGCCATAGTGCTGGTTCAGTGTTGTATTGTAGTTTTAGTTTCATAATTTCGTTTGGTATCGTGGGACAGAGCGCAGCAGGTCGCTAAAGCCATTCGTTCCTCATTTGGCTTTAGCTCCTATACCGCACTACGTCACATGCACAAACGTTATGCTCAATGCCGCGCGGACAAAGTGGGCACACGCGCATTGGCACATTTGCTTGCCGCTCAAATCCAACCTCACATCCAAAGCAAGCAAAAGAGCCAATTTTTCTGCCCGCCACAGACCAAGGTATAACTGACCTGTAAAATTTTAAAAGTTTAGTAATTAAATTTGTAAGGATGTCAATATTTTCGGGACAATGAATATCACAGATGCCGTTAAAGCCATCGTTGAAAATATTGCAGCCGACAATGACGGCAAGCATTGGGATTTCATTGTGCCAGGTTATGCGGGTAAACAAATGGTGGCCTATCAAAGTATGAGAGAAGACCTATCAATTTGCATTGATGCTGCAAACAAACTACAAACAGCGAAATTAGATGGGACAATAACGACTTCATTATTTTATACAATCATTATTTTATATGGAAAGTGTTTCGCAGATCCGACTAAAGCTAAATATCCAAAACTTGAGATCAAAGATTGTTTTAAAGCAACTGACAGCAGACTATTAGATACGCACAAGATTCTAATTGACGCTAGAAACACTTTGGTTGCCCACAGAGGAGACAGCGTGAATGACGTTGGAGTTGCTTACCTAAAAATTCAAACAGAAAATGGATCACGACAATTCAGAGTAAGGCAGAGACGACAAAGAAAACCTAATAATCAAGACTTAATTAAGTATATTGAATTATTTAAGCATTTGATTAGTGTTGTTGAAATAAAATTTGAGAAAGCAGGAATCAAAGTTTGGGGACACATGACAAAAGACTTTACTCCGAAGCAGTTTGCTCAGCTCAGATTTGCTGGTCCTGATAAGCCGACTTTGATTAAAGACTAAATTTCCTCACGCTGGATACATAAGAACTAAAGACAATAGATGAAATACATAACATTTCTTTCATTTTTTGCGATCTCATTTATGGTTTCAGTATTTGCCTTAAGTAATATTCTATTACCAATTTTCTACACCCTTCCGCGAATACGACAAGAAAAGAAAAAAAATAACTTAATTAAGAAAGTCCCAATTCTAATGCTGATTTGGGCGCCTGCATCTTGGACTATAATCCTTGGTTTGGCATTGTATTTCTCACTAAAGTATTTTCCAAATCACAAAACTGAAATATACATAGGACTCGTAGTTAGCTTTTTTAGTTTATTAAGACAAATTGGTAAAAAGAAGGCCGACATGGAAATTGATTTCAGTAGAACCTATAAGGAGTATCTGAAAGATATGGATCAAACCTTTCGAGAAAAAGACCAATTATCCATCGATGAATATAAAGAACGTTTAACAAGAATAACAACGGAATCCGTTTCGAAAGTTGGCCTCTCAATAAAGGATTTTGCAGCAAGGCTCAATACAGAACTTGGTATGAATATTCAGGAAGCAATAGAATACGCAACACAAATAAGTAAAGACCTATACGAATCGAAAATAAGAATTTTAAAGAAAAACTTCTCGAATACTTTAAGCTTAAATTTTTCAGAAAAGCATAGAGAGATTATAAACCGTGAGATCGACAGTGTTGGTAAAAATAAAATAAGTCTTGATGAGTTTGCCGAAACACTCGCGACAGTTCAACAACTAGAATCCGAAGATTGGTTGATTAAAGCACAAAAGCATTTAAGAAATCAAGAAAAGGAGGATGCACTCCAATGCCTTGATACTTCAATACAATTTCATCCAAGTAATTTAAATGCTTTGGATGATCGAGGAAATCTACTTCAAGAGTTAGGTTTTCATAAGGATGCTATCAAGGATTTTACAAAAATAATTGAGGTTAACCCAAACGACTTTAGTATAATTTATTTAAGAGGTTGCTCACTTCTTAGTCTTTGCGAATTTAATAGAGCGTCTGACGACATCAACAAAGCAATTCAGTTATCCCGCAACAATGCAGCGGAAAAGCAGATTCAAATTGCAAAAGAAAAGGGCTTTGATTCATTAGAGTCAATGTATCAACAATCTTTATACTGGATTGACAAAATGAAAGGTTCACCAGAAGGAATCCTTAAGGAGTTGAGACGGAGGAACGAGAAGGAAAGGGGAAATTAAACCACAAAGTGGAAACATAAAGAATAAGAATATGGATATAAATGTATTGAGTCTTTGGGTCGGAATTCTTGGATCTGTAGTGACAATAGGTTCTTTAGGTTATGCTATATACTCTACCCGACAATTTTCAAAAGGGGTAAGGATTGGTCCATTACAAAGTATCCGAAACTTAATTGACAGAATGGAGGAAGAGAAAAAGAAGCACCAAGGAGATTCTCCGCAATGGCAGACCATGCATCATACGCAAGGTGACTTAGATGCACTATTCAAAAATCTTCAAAGTATGTTCAATATTCCGGACAAGGACGCACCTTGACCTAATGAATTCAAGATGCCGAATGGACGGCTTCGAAAAACCACACCAATGCCAGAGCCGCGCATGCTGACACACAAACCAAAGCTCTGGCATCCGTGTGATTCAGTACGGTGTAAGCGCGGCACTGAGCATAACAAAATGCATGTGCCATAGTGCTGGTTCGGTGTTGCATTGTAGTTTTAGTTTTTTAATTTCGTTCGGTGTCGTGGGACAAAACGCAGCAGGTCGCTAAAGCCATTCGTTCCTCATTCGGCTTTAGCTCCTATACCGCACTACGTCACATGCACCAACGTTGCCAGCCATAGGGTCGGGACAAATTAGTTTTCAAACAAAACGGTTGACATTTTACTAAAACAAATTCTCAACGTGGACAAGTACGCGACCAACGAGACGGTTGACTGAAACAACGTTAAAACTCGGTTGA
>JBPXJX010000131.1:0-4335 GCA_051715525.1 Bacteroidales bacterium | reverse complement strand
TCTTCCGATCTAGCAAATCGTTTGCAAGATGCTCTAAGGTTTGGAAAGGCAAGCCAATCATAACTCCTGTACCAACCTGATAACCTATTTTTCGTAAAGATTTTAGACAGTTTAAACGGGTCTCAAAATCGTGGTTTTTATCGTTTGGATGAAGTTTGTAGTACAAATCTTTTGTTGAACTCTCTATTCTCAGCAGATACCTTATTCCACCTTTATTAAACCAGCGCTGATAGGTTTCTTCCGATTGCTCGCCAAGCGAAAGGGTAATACCCAATTCGTTATTTGTGGCTAGGTTGATTTTATCAAGGAGATTCTCAATTCGTTCGGTAAAGTTTTTGGTATTTACCTCACCGGTTTGAATTGCTATACTTCCATATTTATTCTCCCAAGCAAATACGGCAGATTCTATAACTTCCTCATCAGATAGGTTATAGCGCTTAACATTTGAGTTGCCAACCCTGATTCCGCAGTAGTTACAGTTCTTTTGGCAAATGTTCGACATCTCTATTAGCCCACGGAAATAAACCTTCTGACCTAAATACTTCTCCCTAATTTGAGCAGCTTTTGCGTAAAGTTTATTTCGATCCTCAACATTTGTCGAAAGCAGGTAAATTATCTCTTCCTTACTAAAAGTATCTTTTGCAAGTATTGAATTTATGGCACTCATTAGCTAAAAATTTGTCGTCAAATATACTACATCTAAACCCACTTAAAAGGGTATGGTTCAATTTAAGTATTAAAAAGAGTTAATAGTTAGTACTCGATGGCTGATGGTCAATGGACTATTAACAATAGACTATAAACTATGGTCTATAGACAATAATCTAATAACCAATAACTAAAAACTCAAAGTTGTTTATTTCTATAAATTGCCTTAGGTTTGCAATCGTTTTCTAAAAAGCTAAAAAATATAAAACTATGATAAATCAACAGTTATTAAACCCACGCAGCATCGTTGTTGTAGGTGGTTCAGATGATATTCAAAAACCTGGAGGAAAGATCTTAAAAAATTTAATCGACAATAATTTTAAGGGAAATCTTTACGTTGTCAACCCAAAACTCGATAACGTTCAAGGAATTCAATCATTCCGTGATGTAAAGGATTTACCTCAGGTCGATTTGGCAATTCTTGCCATTGCAGCAAAATTCTGTCCTGATACTGTTGATATTCTTGCAAAACAAAAGGAAACAAGAGCATTTATTATTCTTTCTGCTGGATTCCACGAGGAGAGCGAAGAGGGTGCGAAGCTTGAGCATAAAATTGTTGAGACCATTAACTCAGTTGGTGGTAGCTTAATTGGACCTAACTGTATTGGTGTTCTTAACCCTAACTATGCTGGCGTTTTCACAACCCCAATCCCAAAACTCGACCCTAAGGGTGTTGATTTTATATCTGGTTCAGGAGCAACCGCTGTGTTTATCATGGAGGCTGGGATGCCTAAAGGGTTAACTTTTGCAAGCGTTTACTCTGTTGGTAATAGCGCACAAATGGGCGTTGAGGATATCCTTAAATATATGGATGAGTCGTTCGATCCAGTAACTAGTTCAAGAGTTAAATTATTATATGTTGAGAGCGTTAATAAGCCCGATTTAATCCTAAAGCACGCTTCATCGTTGATTCGTAAGGGTTGTAGAATTGCAGCTATAAAGGCTGGGAGCTCTTCGGCTGGTAGTCGTGCTGCAAGTTCTCACACAGGCGCATTGGCAAGCAGCGATGTTGCTGTTGATGCGCTTTTCCGTAAGGCAGGTATCGTTCGTTGTAGCGGTCGCGAGGAGCTAACAACTGTTGCCTCAATTTTTATGCATCCTGAGCTAAAAGGCAAAAACATTGCAGTTATCACCCATGCGGGCGGACCTGCTGTAATGCTAACCGATTCGTTATCTAACAATGGACTTGAGGTTCCTGCTATCGAAGGACCAAAAGCAAAAGAATTGCTCGAGAAGCTTTTTGCAGGTTCATCTGTGGCAAACCCAATCGATTTTCTTGCAACCGGAACCGCTGAGCAGCTAGGTCATATAATCGATGCATGCGAAAAGGATTTTTCGCATATCGATGCTATGGCTGTAATCTTTGGTAGCCCCGGTCTTTTCCCTGTTTTCGATGTTTACGATTTGCTCGATAAAAAGATGAAGGAGTGCGAAAAGCCTATCTTTCCTATACTTCCATCAATTATCAATGTAAAAGAGGAGATTGACCATTTTATTGCAAAAGGGCGATTGAACTTCCCCGATGAGGTGGTCCTTGGTAATGCTTTGTCTAAAATTTATCATACTCCAAAACCAGCCGATTTATCAGCAAAACTTCCCGATATCGATGTAAAAGCAATCCGTAAGGTTGTTGATAATGCTAAAAACGGCTATTTAAGCCCTGCCGAGCTGCAGGCTTTACTTGATGCTGCTGGAATTAGTAGGGCAGGGGAAGCAGTTGTTACCGGTCAGGCCGATGCAGTTATGGCAGCAGAGAAACTAGGCTTCCCAGTGGTGATGAAGGTTGTTGGTCCTGTTCATAAATCGGATGTAGGAGGGGTGGTTCTTAACGTTAAGGATTCATCAACCGTTGCACGCGAATTCGACAGAATGATTAAGATTAAAGATACAACAGCAATCCTTATTCAACCAATGCTTTCGGGTGTAGAACTATTTATTGGGGCAAAGCGCGAAGATAAATTCGGTCATATGGTTCTTTGTGGTTTAGGTGGTATTTTCATCGAAGTATTAAAAGATGTAAATGCCGGATTAGCTCCATTAACCCACATCGAGGCTAAGGACATGATCAATCGCCTAAAAGGTAACAAGGTATTAAAAGGTGTTCGTGGTCAAGAGCCTGTTAACGAGGAGATGTTTGCCGAAATGGTAGTCAGAGTTTCTGCTCTAGTAACTGCTGCTCCAGAGATCTTTGAGATGGATATCAACCCACTCTTAGGTCGTAAGGATAGGGTTGTAGCCGTTGATGCTCGAATTAGGATTGAGAAAGAGTAATTTAAAGGGTAAGTGACAAGCGATAAGTGCCAAGAAAAATGTACAAACTTCAACTTAAATAATATGTCATTAAAAGACCATTGGAAGAATTCAACTACAACGGAGAAGGTATTCTTTGGAGCAATAATCGTTTTGTTAATTGCCGTTGCGGTCAATTGGGATAAAATCTCTAAAGAGATGTCTAGCGGATTTGAGCGCTATTTTGGGAAGTAGTTTTTAAATAGTTAAAATTGTATATAATGAAAAGGTCTGATTTGTTTGTGATTGCTGGAAGTATTCTGTTCTTCCTTCCATTCTTTTTGTCTTCGACAATTTATGGGTACTATAATACCTTTAATGCCGAGCATGGCATGGTGATGAGTTTTGTGAAATTTGCAATTCTTGCCACCTTTGGCGAAGCCATTGGATTGAGGATAAGAACTGGCAACTATAATCAAAAGGGCTTTGGGCTTATTCCAAGGGCAATTGTTTGGGGATTTTTAGGCTTGACTATCAAATTAGCCTTTGTAATTTTTGGTGCGGGTACACCTGCATTCCTTAAATATCTTGGCCTTGCTGATGCTACATCAGCAATTCAGGCTCCTGAGCTTACACTGCTAAAGGTATTGGTTGCATTCTCGATTAGCGCTGCTATGAATATAATCTATGCACCAATAATGATGACACTCCATAAAATTACTGATACGCATATATCAAATAATGGCGGAACCATTGCTGGCTTGTTTAAACCAATTAAATTCGGCGAGATTTTCACTAATCTTAACTGGAATGTTCAATGGAATTTTGTTTTCAAGAAAACTATACCTTTTTTCTGGATTCCTGCCCATACCATAACATTCCTGTTACCTGTTGATTTCCAAGTACTTTTTGCCGCTATTCTCGGAGTTGTATTAGGCGTTTTATTAGCAATTGCTAGTCAAAAAAGCGTTAAACAATAATTAAGTTTGGTTGTTTAGTATAAAGGTTAAACAAAACTGATAAAACTAAACATATACTTATATGAAAAAGGTAGGAATATTCTATGGCCCAACTGGTGGATCGACCGAGAAGGTTGCAAAACTATTACAAAAGAAGCTAGGCTCTGAAAATGCTGACATCAAGCCTATCATTGGTTTGAAGGCCGGTGATTTAGATAAATATGAAAATATCATTTTAGGATGTTCAACAATTGGAGGCGAAACATGGAATTCGGCTCACGCTAAACCCGATTGGGATATTTTCAAACCTGAGCTAGAAAAAATTAATTACACAGGAAAAACATTTGCGCTATTCGGGTTAGGCGATAATATCAGCTATCCTCGTCATTTTGTTGATAATATGGGGATTGTTGGCAAAGTTTTGCTTTCAAAGAAAGCA
>JBPXJX010000130.1:0-2273 GCA_051715525.1 Bacteroidales bacterium | reverse complement strand
TAAAACGATGTTTCAATTTATCGCAAGGAATATACTTAGATACCGTTTTTTGGTTTTAGGCATCATTGCCGCATTTACTTGTTTCATGGCTTACGAGTCGAGTTTTGTTGAACTTTCGTATAAGCCAAACCCTTTACTTCCCAAAGAAGATTCTGTTTTAATAGAGAGTATAGAATTTTCAAAGAAATTTGGCAAAGGGGAGAACATCATGGTTGTTGGCGTTCAAGATTCATCTTTCTTTGAAAAAAACAATTTTGATAATTGGAGAAACCTTGAGGATAATTTAAAAAAAATTAATGGTGTAGAACAAGTCTTCTCTATTGTTGATGCTATAAATCTTGTTAAAGATACTGTAAGTAAGAAGTTTATCACCGAAAAAATATTTGCAAATAAAACGTACTCTCAGCAAGAACTTGACTCTATTTCGGATTTAACCCATACACTTCAATTTTATAAAGGACTTCTTTATAACGACACAACAAAAACCTATTTGATGCTAATAACATTAAACAGGGAGCTAATTACAAAAAAAGAGAGAGTAGGTTTAGTAAATAGAATTGTTAAGACATGTGGTGAATACGAAACCAATACAGACAAACAAATTCATTATTCGGGATTGCCCTATATAAGAGTGACCGTTGGCGAAATGATAAAAGGGGAGATGTACCTTTTTATTTTTATTGCCGTATTATTAACCTCCGTAATATTGTTTCTGCTTTTCCGCTCGTTCAGGGTAGTTTTTATTTCGCTTTTAGTTGTTGGAATAGGAGTTATTTGGTCGCTAGGAACATTAACCGTATTTGGTTACGATCTTACGCTACTTACAGCAATTATACCATCGCTACTCGTAATCATTGGTGTACCGAGTTGTATTTTCTTTATCAATAAGTATCACCATGAATATAGGCATCATGGGAATCAGGTAAAAGCACTTTACAGAGTAGTTACAAAGGTTGGAAGTGCAACATTTTTATCGAACTTAACAACTGCAATTGGATTTGGAGCTTTTGTAATCACTAACACTCAAATTTTAAAAGAGTTTGGGGTGGTAGCGTCATTGAATGTAATGGGCGTATACTCAGTAGCATTAATGTTAATACCAATTATATTTAGTTTAACAGAACCGCCTAAAGCAAAGCATTTAACCCACTTATCGCGTAAAGGGGTTAAAAAAAATATTTATAGAATCGTATTAACAATTCTTTATCGACGCAAAATAGTATTTGGTGTGGCTATTTTATTAATAGTGGTTGGCATAGTCGGTGTTTCTCTATTAAAGAATAACGGATATATGGTTGACGATATTCCCAGAAACCACCCAGTACTAAAAAACTTAAAATTTTTCGAGAAGAACTTTAATGGGGTAATGCCTTTAGAAATTGTTTATGATACTGAAAAACCTAATGGATACCTTTCAACAGGCGTAATGGTTCGTGTTGATAGGCTTCAACATAAACTTTTGGAGTATCCAGAATTGTCAAAACCAGTTTCCATTGTTGAGGCTGCAAAATTCGCCTCTCAGGCATACTACAACGGGAACCCCGATAGGTATCGATTACCAAGCTCATTCGAATGGGGATTTATCATGTCTTATATTCCAAAAAGTATTGGAATGAGCGATATGTTTGCTCGGCTCGTGGATTCATCAGGAAGATATGTACGCATTATGTATAATGCCGATGATATTGGAACCATAAAAATGAATAAGCTAAAGGAAAACGTAAAGGCCGATATTGACTCGATTTTTAAAGGTCACTCTAAAAATGTTCATTTAACAGGAGCAAGTATAGTTGTTTCTAAAGGGTATGATTATCTGGTAGAAAGCTTATTTGTTAGCTTGCCCTTGGCTATAGGTTTAATTATGGTATTTATGGGCTGGATGTTTAGACGCTGGCGAATAGTTCTTTTTTCGGTATTTACCAACCTAATTCCACTACTTTTAACCTCGGCTGCAATGGGATTCATAGGAATAACATTAAAGCCAAGTACGGTAATTGTTTTTAGCATTGCTTTTGGTATTGCCATTGACAACTCAATCCAACTTTTGGCAAAATACAGGCAGGAGTTGAGAAGAACTAATCATAATAATAAAGCTTCTGTAATTTTTGCAATACGTGAAACAGGAATAAGCATAATTTATACTTCAATTGTTTTATTCTTTGGATTTGGCGTATTCGCATTCTCTCAATTTGGGGGTACCGTTTCACTTGGAGTACTTGTTGCTTTAACTCTTCTTATCGCATTGTTTAGCAACCTATTCATTCTTCCATCAA
>JBPXJX010000129.1:0-1725 GCA_051715525.1 Bacteroidales bacterium | reverse complement strand
TTGTTTAATCGTTTTACATGGCAAGCTAAATTCCTAGCATGTATTGATTATTGAAGTAATCCTACTTTCTTGTCTTGATTCAAGAAAGCATGCCTAGCCGCTAGGCAAGGTAGGCAAAGAAAATCAAGCTAACCGAACCGCCAAAGGCGGTGAGCTCGGCGGAGCCAAAACGATGCTCCTTACCCTCAGGCTATTGCTTGCTCGCCGTTTTGTCTGGCCAACGCGGAGTTTTCAATTGTTTTTACTGAGCTCAAAGCAATATTTGGTTTACTGCAAACACAATTCTGTCAACCATAAACTTTCCACTTGTAACTAAAATGGAAAAGGGGGTAAATTACTAAGCCCACGGCGAAGACTTTGTCTACGCCGTGGGCTTAATTCGGGTCTTTTAGATATAACTTTATATGTTACTATTGTTCCGAGAAAAGCGAAAAATATCTAATATACTTTGTGTATAGCTCCCTGGCTAATTGACTTGAGTTTTCAACCGCAATAGGATTACCTTTAAACTCCGATTCACACCACTTCCACTCAAATTCTGCGATCTTTTTATCGAATAATTTCTGATCGAATGCAGTCGAATCCTTAAGAGATTTTCTAGCATCATCGAAAAACATCTCCCAGCGTTTTTTGTAGTATGAATCGATTAGCCCACTAAAATCACGAGCGGCATAATCAATCAATCCGCTACCCTGCTGACCCCATGTGGTAACGAGAACTTTGGAGTTCTTCTCAAAATATGACTTAGGGGCATCTGCTGCCTCAAATTTGTGAGAATCGGTAAGCCAATTGTTTAACGAAAACTCCGGCCGGGTTGCAACTATTCTATCCACATCGGCGGCGATTTGAATAAACAGCGAAGCATACTGGTTGAACTGATCGATATTTTTGGCCTTATAGGCCTCAAAAGCCTTATTCCTTATATGAAAACTTAAGTTGGCTAGAACTTGCCTGCAAACCATCACTAAATCGTACTGATAACGAGGATTGGAAAGCGTCTTTTGATCGGCAAGAAGCATTTGCCCAAAAATATCGGCAAGTTTCTGATAGTCATAAACCCCTCTTCGGGTATAGTTTGCATTACCCTCAAACCGGGGTCGCATCTCAATTGTATTGCCAAGCCCTACTCCTGAAACAAGCTGATCGTAGGTAACATTCACCAACCGTCGCCATGCATCTTCGGCAATGGGATCGGCCTGACCTGCTCGTGTACGAGCATATTCGGTAATCCAGTCGTTGACGTTTGACGCTGAGTTGTCCCATGCGTATTCGAATAGCCACTCAAACATAAAGCGATTAACCCCAAAACCTTCAAGAGTTGATCCAATACCGCGCATCTGTCTTCGATTATCATCGTTTTCTGTTGCAACCAATAGCTTTGCAACCTTTTTAATGGGGGCAGCCATTTGTGTACCACCACCAAAGTTTCCCAGATAGCACCAAATATATGGTGCATTGAAAAACGCATCGGTGGTTCTCCAAATCTCGGTATTCTCGCAAAAATAATCGAGAAGCATCATTTTGTCCTTTGGAACAGCCTTAATCATCGCCTCAAGGCGCGGATTTGTCCAATGCTTTCTATCGTAGTAAAATGTCCAACCCATTTGAACCCAAACAGCCTCTTTATCGATTTCCGACATTCCCTTGTATATTGTTTTTGATACCGAGGCTAAGTAATCGGGTTCCCAGCTTGGTGGATCCATTTCGTTAAAGGGGTCGGTTCCA
>JBPXJX010000128.1:0-7554 GCA_051715525.1 Bacteroidales bacterium | reverse complement strand
CCATCAATAATTACAACTGCATTGCCCTTACAGTAATCTAATCCTGCAGTAACGGCTATTTGATGACCAAAATTTCGGCTAAAGTTGATGTATTTAACTCGTTTATCTTTCTCTGTAAGTTGTATTAGCCCCAAAAGAGTTGCATCCTTACTCCCATCATTAACGAAAATAAGCTCATGGTTAGGAGTAATCGATTCAACAGCTGCATTTAATCGACTGTAAAGTTGAGGGATAATCTCCTGCTCGTTAAAAACAGGAACGATAACTGATAGTTCAATCATTGTTGATGACATTCTAATATTTTAGATTTTAAAATTAGCCAAAGTGAGCCTATAAAACAATACTTTGATTAAATGAATAACGAATAGTTATAGTTTCAATAAGATAATAATAAACGCTTTAAATTATTTTGCTGTGTAAGAAAAACATCCTTTCATCACACAAAAGGGGTTGAATATTGATTTTATTTTCTGGTTAAAGCATATTTCTTTAATTTTATAAATACTTCAACCTAAATGAATAAAGCTATGAAATGTAAATCAACCACCTACTTACTAGTTATATCAATTTTGATACTGCAGCTAGCTTTTAGCTGCAAAAAGGATAGCGAGACTCCAAAGGAAAAACCAACGCTTACTATTGCTGCAGCAACCAATATCACATCAACTACTGCTTCATGTAATGGGTCAATCACTTCCGATGGCGGATCGGCCGTTACAGCTAGAGGTTTATGCTGGGATACCAATGAAAATCCGACCATTGAAAATAGTAAAACAACCAATGGAACAGGTACAGGAAGCTTTACCGGCGAACTAACAGATTTAACCCCTGGTGAGTCCTATTTTGTTAGAGCTTATGCAACAAATGAGGTGGGAACTGCTTATAGCGAACAGGTTAGCTTTAATACATTAGCCAATGCACCTATAATTACTACGGAGTTAATTTCTGCAATAACGTCAACCACAGCCACTGGAGGTGGAAATATCACTGATGATGGTGGCTCGGCAATCACAGCAGGTGGTGTATGCTGGGGTACTTCTCATAATCCCACAACTGCCAACTCAAAAACCACCGATGCTACTGGATTAGGTGAATTTACAAGTTCACTGACAGGATTAACAACTGGAACAACATACTATGTAAGGGCTTACGCTACAAACAGCATTGGCACTACTTACGGCAACGAGGTTAGCTTCAAAACAACAGCTGTTCCAACGTTAACAACCACTGCAGCATCCTCAATTACTTATAATAGCGCATCGAGCGGTGGAAATATTACAGATGATGGAGGTTCTACAATAACCGCAAGTGGTATTTGCTGGAGCACTACAGCAAGTCCTACAACTTCCGATAGTAAAACAACCGATGGGTCTGTTTCCGGATCGTTTACTAGCCCAATTACCAATTTATTGGCCAGTACAAAGTACTACGCTAGGGCTTATGCTACCAATGACGTTGGAACCGCATACGGTAATCAGATCGAGTTTACTACAACTCCTGAAACGGTTACCGATAAAGATGGAAATGTTTATCAAACCGTTACCATAGGAACAAAGTTATGGATGGCCGAAAACCTCAGAACTACAAAATATGCCGATGGCACTCCAATTACCCTTGTAAATACAGTTAGCAATTGGGATGCTTTAACAACAACAGATGAAGCTTACTGTTACTATAATGACGATCCTACAACATATGCCAGCACATATGGCGCCCTATACACATGGCCTGCTGCCATGAGAAGCGCAGCAAGTAGCAATACAAATCCAAGCAATGTACAAGGCGCTTGTCCCGATAATTGGCATTTGCCCAGCGACGCCGAGTGGCATGCAATGGTATTAATGCTTGATCCTGGGGCTGTGCTAAACCTTACCGAAAGTACCACTGCTGGTGGCAAAATGAAAGAGGCTGGAACTTTGCATTGGAACACCAATACCGATGGTTCCAACACTAGTGGTTTTAACGCACTTCCCGGAGGGCGTAGAATGGAAACGGGTATTTTCACTCAATTAACATACAATGCTATGTGGTGGACAAGTACAGTTGATGGTGTTTATGCTAAGGATAGAACCTTATACTACAGCAACGGTAATATAGATAGAGCTCCTGCATATCGGAATGTAGGCTACTCAGTACGCTGTGTGAAAAACTAAATTGAAATTGATCAATTACTTCCATAAGGGTGTCTGCATTAAAGACACCCTTTTTTATGGGTGGGTTTTGACAAAACTATACTCAATTTCTGTATTCATTACATCAAGCTGTTTATTAACTAAACCAACACTCTTTTTAAACACATACGATTGGTAAAGAGTGAGATATTCTCCCCCTCTAACTTTAATCAATAATTCATCTGAAATACTATTCCCTTGATTATCCTTATTTAACGATTGATTAAATGTTAGAATAACCGTATACTTCCTAGCATTTACTATTTGCTGCCATGTGGTATCCGTTTTGCTTGTATAAGCTATGGTAACATAAGCTATATCCTTGAGGAAAAATGAGGAGTCAACAACAATTGCTATGCTTTTTTCAGTTGTAAAATAAAAGTTCTCATTAAATTTTCGAGTAAAGTGTTCTCCCATTAAACATTCCTTGTTAAACCAAGTTGTATCGGGTGTATTAGTTGTTGTAGTTTCGTCGATACCATCAGTAATAACATCGTCGTATACTTTTACCATCTTGTTGTAAACCCATACTTTATTGGTATCAATAGGTAGAAATGGATTCAATTGACAATGATTCAACTTATCATCCTCTGTTGGGTCTTGATTTTCCTTTTTACATGAAAAAAAACATGATACAGAGAATAATAGGATTATAAACAGTTGAAAATTTCTCATGATAAATTTAAAATATCAATTATTAATCTATTTTTTAAATACACTATTTATTAAATTAATCAAACTACTTTAATTATAAAAAAATTCCTATAATAATACTGAATATCAATATTTTATTAATGTATCACATGTCTTCTAAATAGTATTTCTCAATGCTTAAGGTTAAAAACAATTGGAATAAGCACCTCTGTTTTTACATTTTTCCCTAAAATATTTCCAGGTTTTATATATCCTAATATCTGATTAACAGCCTTTAATGCTTCATCAATGTATATTTTATCAAGATTACTAGGCGTAGTTTTTTCAAGTTCAATTCTACCTGCAATTCCATTCTCAACAATTATAACTTTATAGTCAACATTTAATGTGTTACAATTGTATTTTTGATAAGCAAGGTTCTTATCTTCAGGATAACTCAATATTGATTCAACATAACCATAATAATCATTATTCCACTTCTTAAATTTTGGAATGAAAGAATAACCTACTAATTTAGTAAAAATTGTATCGTTGTTTTCAATTCTAAAAAGTCCTATAATATTTCCAAAGTTGATAACTTTTACAACTATATTCTTTTTCTCTTTAACTTTGGTATCCAATACTCTTCCAAAATATTTATTAGCATACTTATCAAAATATTTAATTGTAATATATCGTGCTTTATCCTTAGTTGTTTGACTGTATTTCTTATCGAAATATGTGCTGTCAATTGATTTTAAACAAAAGTTAATATAATAGTTAAAAGCTTCGTTATCGTTATATATTGAAGCATTATGCATTTCTGAACAATATGAACATGTATCATTTAATCCTAATTTTACTATTGCATGGTTAAAGTAAATATTATTAATTGGAGTTGAAAGTCCATAAACATCAATAAGAAATATAGATAATGGATTAAATTGATTAAGACACTGTGAAATTAGTGAATCAGCCATTTTGTAATCACCCTTATTGAGATTATCTAATCCAAGTTGATATTTATTATTATAATCACCAATTGTTTGAGCCTTCAAATTAAACAACAAGAGTAAAAGGAATAGCGTTGTAATTGTTTTTTTCATTTTTTAAATTATTTTAATTAACAAATAACGATTAACAGGTATGAATGTCAAAATCTAAAACATAGTTTAATATGAGAACATATATGCAAGTAAACTCTTATTACTTTATCGCACTACAATAGTAAAATTAATATAAAGCATTATGAACTCCAACAAAAGAATGCTGTAAATTCGAAGTAGGCAACAAGTATGAAGCTATAAACCTGAGCTAATTTTCTTTTTCCATTTGTTATATTTCCCAACAATAATCTCAAGGTCAGAATACCTAAGCTCCTTTCTCTCAATCATTTCTTTTAACTCCTTATAGTCTGAAAAATAGGTAGATAACATATCCCTAAAACCTAATCGTGTTACCTCAATAAGGCTCCCAGTATTTCGTTTGTAAAGAAAAAATGATTCGGATGAAGAAGGAGTATGAGTCCAAGAACCACCACCTCCACCACCGTTAGGAACAAAAGCTGAATTGGTAGTGCTATATTTATATGAGAGTAATGAAACCTCCCCATCAATAATTACCTTGGCAAAGTCCTTACTAAAGCCAATTTCTATTGATAAATAGTTAGCAATATCTTCCTTTGAATACCCTTTTATCTCTTTGGGCAAATAATCCTTTTCAATCCCAGTTGAATCGATAAAGCTGATTTTCTTAACTAAGCCTGTAACTCTGAATGGAAAATTATCTTTTACCTTTCCTCGAATAGTATCATTTTTTAAAGTAATAATATACCCATCGCAATAGTTTTTCTGCGCTTTTGACACAAAAAACAAACCCAATAAAATGAATAAAAAAGTAAATTTAATTCTCATCTATTTTTATTTTAAACGCCTGCTGCTAAGATAAGAAAAATTCCACCTTGCGGGACTGCCCGGCTGAAATTTAGCAGTTGTTGGCAGCTGTAATTTTTAGAAAATCGGTAAAAATGCAAATATTCTCACACTGCTTGTGTGTTTAAGCTTCAATAAGTCAATTATATTTTCAGGTTCTGTTATGAAGTTTGTAATCACAACTCGTCTGTGGTCGTTAAGTCTAATATGTAAATAGCGATAATTTGTCCAAGACCTATCTTCAATAATTTCGCAATTATATATTTCGTCAAGGTTGAATTTAGTGAGTTGTCCATCTTTCTCGTATTCTATTGTTCTCTCTTTTTTATTAATAGTAACCTTTGCGTTTTTGTTTTTAAACCAATAAGTCAAATATACTATGGTACTAGGAAGCCACATTATACTTATGATAAGTTGCAACCCCCAACCTAATTCAATGAATTTATTATAATGGAAAACAAGTAGGTATAATGACAATAATAAGAACGGAATAGACCATAAATAATGCTTTATTTTTTTTGTTTCATGGAATGAAAATGTTACAATTTGTTTTTGCTTTGTAAGTTGATTTTCAATGTTGTATGAAGCTGAATGTTCTTCAAGTTCAATTGATTCTTCAATAGTTTCATTGAAAAATTGTTCAATAAATTCTTCAACATTACGACCTTCTGGATTTAAATTAAAATCTTTGGATATAAAGAATTCTGATGTTTTGTTCCTGTTTTCATATAATAGAGAATAACCTTCATTGCTTGATGCCCAAATTGACAAGGAAATCCCTTCAAGTCTATAGAAAGTAATTGTCGGAGAATAAGATTCATCCTCCTCTTTTTGTAATAATAGTCTTTTAGACAATAAACTTTGAAAAGTATCAATTGCTCCTTCAAGGTTTATCGGTCGTTTATCTTCGATTTGGTCATCGAAGGATTCAAAGTTCTTTATGCTATAAGTAAATGTGGTCATCTAGAAATTATTGTTGCCAACTAGTTTATATATCCACTTTTACAATACTAATTCACTTTATTTGGTTGTATTGAATTGTAAATATATTCTGTTACTAATTTGTAACTATTTATTGAACAATATAATCAGCTAATATTTATACTTAAATGTACCAAATTTGAAAAAGAAAACTGACACTATGCATTGTTAAAATATCCTTTTTATGATTTGATTTATTCTGTTCAAATCACAATAACTTGGGTAATAGCTTATGAAAAAGAATCACAAACAATTTCTCTATAACATGTTTATGCTTAGCTTTTGATCTCAACATCCAGCTGCCGTCCTTCTTTTAATGCTTTCTTGTCCATTCCGTCACCTACTGCAAGTCCAATTCCTAAGCCTATTGGTAATCCTATTCCTAAATATGCCATGTTACCTAAACTTGTTCCAAATACTACACCCATTGGAACACCAAATACAGCAATACCCATAGCCATCCACACGTTTTTATAGTAGTTTCTAGGCACAAGTTTTAGCTCCTTTTCAATAAGCTTAACTATTTTCTGCAACCTCTGTTTGGCTTGTTTTTTCAATTCACGCTGTACATCGGTAATTGAGTTAATTTCATCAACTTCTTTATTTATTGCAGCAGCAATCTCATCGGGTAGCTCCCTTTTTTCGAGTTCTTCAAGCAATTTTTTGAATTGACCATAAATGTCGTTCCATTTTAGATCATTAATTTCAATTCGGCTGTTTAGTTCATGTAATTTCATATATCACAATTTAAATATTAAGTAATAACTTTTGCTACTAAAATAAGTAAAATCAAGCCTCGCAGGGCTGCCCGGCTGAAATTTAGCAGCTGTTAGGCATAGGCATATTATTTTTGAATTAGAATTTCAAATTTTGTAAGCCAATTGTAAATATCACTTGCCTCCTTTGATTTGTTTTCAATGATAACACTCCTAGATTGTTTTATTAATACTTGCTTATATTTATTTGTCTTCAAATCATAGATAAACCCCATATAGGATAATATACCTATGTCATAGCCTTCAAGTCTTGGTTCTGTAAGTTCTCCGCTGGCAGCAATACAAAGTTTTCTATAATAATTTAGTAGTACATCTTTTTCAATTTTAGATGTTATTTCCATTTTCTGAAGGTTTTCTTTCATTTTATTGGATTCTATACAATTTTCTGAATCCAAATAATTCCAATTTGCAGGATTATTATATTTCCAAATTATTCCTGCTGAGTCAATAGCTAAGCCACAATGCTCGTTCGTAAAACCATTAACATAATCTATTTGGAATACAACTTCTTGATTCAAAATTGGATTAGCGTTATCCGATTTTTTACAACTCAAAAGAACAGTTACTATCGAAATGTAGAGAAGTTTTGTTTTCATGTCATTCTATATTTTGTTTAAAGATGTCGTTTCAAGCTCTATGGTTGCATTTTTTTGTCAAATGCTTATGCCTAGCGTTTCCACGCTAAATTTCGGTTGGGAGCAAAGAACCGTTTCTTTGTCCCCCGATAAAAAGCAAACTAAGTTACTAAAAACATTGATATCAGCATATCAGCCCGGCTGAAATTTAGCAGCTGTTAGCACACGTTTATTTTTTTCTTGATTTCATCTATCCTGTCTTTCAAGGATTCGTATAATTCATAAATGTCAACGATTTCATTTTTTTCTATTCTTTTTGAAATCATTGTCAAGGGAAAGAGAATTATTGAAGTTTCTCCAAGTTTTATTGCTGGGTCAATTCCATATTCATCTTCGATTTCTATCCAACGAAATTTGAGTTCCTGCACTAATACATCTCCAAGCGTAACACCTAAACATTGTAATTTCAAAGTTTCAGTTCTTAGTA
>JBPXJX010000127.1:0-4981 GCA_051715525.1 Bacteroidales bacterium | reverse complement strand
TCCTACTATTCCATTTCGGTTTGGAGAACATGATTTTGATAAAGATTAACTTCGCTAGTTCTCTATCCCAGCCCAATTTTTCTCCGATATAATCGTATAGAGTTCCTGTGCTGGCTTTTTCTAGGAAAGTTTGAAGGTCTGGTGCTGAAGTATCCAATTCTGGAAAATTATAGCCTTGTATCAAATCGGGAAAATTCTCCTGTAACTTATCCATTTTGGTTATGGTATAGCCTAATAGGCATGGTTGGCTATTCGATAAATCTAAATCCACCAAACTCTCACTATCAAGTTTCACATACCCTTTCAATAAATTTGATTTTAGATTTGTTAGGTTATGGTCTAATCGATTATTGGTCTTATTCCTAGCAGCATAGAAATCTTTACTAAGCAGAGTTGATATTGTATAGAGTTGGGATATCCGAAACTGCCTTAGAGCATTTCGCCTAAAATCGTTTAGCTTACAGGTGTAGTACTTATTTTTGTATACAATCAAATCCATATTCTTGCCTTTTGCTCTAGCTAGTGCATCAGCAGTACTCAGTAGAAACACCTTTCTCTTATCATCCTTATCACTTAATATCAATTCGACAGCTTCATCGGATAAATCATCTATAACTTTTATCTCATCATCTAAACCATAGTTCATAGTACTGTTAATCATACCATCGATATCAAACTCCAGTTGGTTCAAATCATCTATGACCTGTTTTAGCTGCTTATTCTTATGCTGATTTGTCTCTTTATCGATTTCAACTGACACAAGTTCACTAAAATCTAGTAGGTCAGGGTTAATTTTGTAACCATAAGGTTTATTCTCCTTGAATGCTTTGCCTTTGAACTTATCACAGGTGCTATTATAATATGGTCTTTTAATGATGATTTTAGCATCTTTAAATGCTTTCATGAAGATTTTATTGTAATCCTTAGTGTACTGAGTTCTAAGATTTGTTGATGGAATGTTAACGAATGATTTGGTATACATTTCATCGTTGTTGATGTTGTTTAGGTAGAACAGGTAGTTAATGAATCTATAAGCATGTTTCTTAGAAGTTGGTTTAAGCATAAGAGATTCAACAGCATTATATAACTTCTTAGTTAGTATTGTATACTTTTTACTTGTTGGTTGATAATTGAATGACAATTCATAATTGATTATTTTTTATATCCCTATTAGGATAGTTGATAATTATTATATCAAAGAATCATATAAAAGTTTATTCTATTTTTAATACTAATAATTAAAGATGGAGAACTACTGCAAAAAGATGCAGTAGTTCTATGTTGATTTCCAATGCTACGCATTGAAAATCAACCATATAAAATAACTACTATTCTTTTTAAAAAAAATCAAAAAAAACTGGAGAACAGGTAGAACTACTATCATATTATGTAGCACCTATTTCTCTATAAGCCAATAAATACAGCCTTCTTTGAAACTGAAAATGCTCTATTTTGTACCTTCTTATCATTCTCCACTATTCTGATTTATCTGGGAATATAAATACTAGTTTGTATCCTTTTTGTAGTTGCTTTATCGAACGATAGACAGTCATCCTATCAAGGTATTGTTTGGCTTCGTTAGTTGTTGAGAATGGGAAAGCATTTCCAAGTTCAGAACAAAGACCCATCAAGAATCTGACTTGTTTGGTTGATGCGTAGTTCTCTTTTCTAACCTTTTTGCCGATAAAAACGTTGATTATTGATTCCATAATTTTTTATTTTTATTTTTTATACCTAAAAGCAAGATAGTCGCTTAATATCATCAGCGAATTGAGTTCGACTAGCACTAGTTTATCAATCCGAACTGCCTGTAACCTTCCACGTTTAATGTAATAGTAGATTAAGGGTGGTGTTACCATTAAAGATTTAGCCGCTTGCTCTATAGTGGTATGTTCTACACCATTAAAAATTAAAATTTCCATATGAGTTTTTTACATGTATATATTAAAAAACTCATGGTCAGTTTTTGAATTTTTCAAACTCTTTTGGATTATTTAAATTACTGAAATGCGAATAATGGAAAACGTTTGCTATAAATTGAAGCTATAGCATTCTGGTATGGTTTTGTATCGAAGGTGGGCTAAATGGTGCTTAAAAATCCAAAATTTGATATCAATAAGTTGGATGAGTCGAGATGAAATTGGAATAGTGGTCGCTGCAAATAAAGAACTCCACTTCAGATGGTCGTTAGAAGGGGAGTCTGTTGATTTAAAATATTAATAATAAAAATTCCTAAAAAGATGTCAATTCAAATTTAGGGAGAAAATTGTTAGATGTCAACCTAAAGAACTAAACTTTAACCATATGATTAAAATTTGTTTTGTTTACAGATTTTTCTCCTAATTTTTATGATGTATTGATAAAATAAATTCAGGTTGTCTGTTGATTCAATGGTCTAAATTGATAAATTTGAAAGATAGTATGGAAAACATTAAACAAGTCATATACTTAGATAACAATGCATCAACCCCTCTTGACAAAAAGGTGCTTGAGGCAATGCTACCCTACTTCTCTGATGTATTCTCCAATGCAAATAGTACTCATCTACTTGGAATTAAAGCAAATGATGCCGTTAAGGTTGCAAGGGAACAAGTATCTGAGTTGATTGGTGCAGATACCAATGAAATTGTATTTACAAGCGGTGCAACGGAATCAATTAATCTTGCAATTAAGGGTGTTGCAGAAAACTATATTTCAAAAGGTAAACATATTGTTACTGTAGCTACTGAACACGGTGCAGTATTAGATACTTGTCGATATTTGGAGAGCAAAGGTTTTGATATAACCTATTTGTCTGTAGATAATTATGGGTTAATTGATTTAAATGAATTAAGAAATGTTTTACGTGATGATACTATTTTGGTCTCTGTTATGTATGTTAATAATGAAACTGGAGTCATTCAACCAATAAACGAGATTGCAGATATTACTCATGGAACTAATGCTGTGTTTATGTCAGATTGTACCCAAGCTGTTGGTAAAATTCCTGTTAATGTTGATGATTTAGGTGTTGATTTAATGAGTTTTAGTGGACATAAAATGCATGCTCCAAAAGGTATAGGTGCATTATATGTAAGGCAAAGAAAAAATAAAATTAAGATTTCTCCATTGCTTCATGGTGGTGGACATGAAAGAGGTTTGAGAAGTGGAACGTTAAATGTGACAGGTATTGTTGGCTTAGGAAAAGCTTGTGAAATCGCTCTAGTTGAAATGAATATAAACTATGAAAGAATAATAAAACTTCGCAATAAACTTGAGAATGGACTATTGAAAATCTCTGGTTCATTCTTAAACGGAAATTCTGATGAGAGAATCTTTCATGTATCAAATATGTGTTTTCGAGGTCAAGAAGCAAATATACTTATAGGCAAAATGAGAAATATTGCTGTTTCCAATGGAGCAGCATGTTCATCAATGGTAATTGAACCATCTCATGTTTTAAAGGCGATGGGACTTTCAGATGAGGAAGCATATGCATCTATTAGGTTTTCAATAGGAAAATTCAACTCAGAAAATGAAATTGATGAAGTTGTAAGAAGGTTTACAGTGGAGATTAATAATCACTAGGCTATTGTTGTAAAATATTTGATTTAATGTTAAAAGAAGTTAGTTGGTCAGATGATAGGTCTTACAAAACAAGTAGTGGAATAGAACCTGTTCAATTCTATATGGATGGTCTTTGCAATAGTAAAAAACTTGATTTACTATTAGGTTATTTCAGTTCTGCTGCTATTAATGTTTTGTCATTGGGATTTGCCACTTTTCTTTATAATGGTGGAACATTAAGACTGATTGTAAATAATGTATTATCCCAAGAGGACAAGGATGCAATTAAAACAGCAAGGGATGGTGACGTAAAAACAAATGCTATTGATTTGACTGATATAAAACAATTGAAACGGATTCTTGATGATTATGGGAAACAGTTTTTCGAATGTCTTGCATGGCTTATTGCAAATGATAGGATTCAGATAAAAATAATAAAGCCAAAAAATGGTAGAGGAATTGCTCATTACAAATCAGGAGCATTTTCAGATGGGAAAGATATAGTGGGTTTCAAAGCATCATGTAATTTTACTGCATATGGTTTACTCGAAAATCTAGAGGAATTAGATGGCTTCTTGAGTTGGGAAAATAGCCGTTCTACCAAATTAATTAACAGACAAAACAAAGACTTTGAAGATATATTTTCTGGTAAGTCTGAAATTGTTGAATATTTAGATGTAGACGAGATTACGGTGGCTATTAAAAATGAGTTTGGGGATACGTCACTAAATGAATTACTAATAAAAGAAAAAGAACTTATTGAAAAGAAAATTCGGATACTAGAAAATAAAGATATTCGAAAAACCTTTGAAAAAGTAATTACGCAGATTGAGGTAATTGTTCGTGAACCAAAGTTTCCCTATCCTTCTGGGGCAAGGGAATATCAAATAGTTGCATATGAAAATTGGAGTAAAAATGGCAAAAGAGGAATTTTTGCAATGGCTACAGGTACAGGTAAAACAATTACCTCTCTAAATTGCCTACTAAATGAATACATAGTTACAAATTCATATAAAGCAATTATATTAGTTCCTACGACAGCATTACTTGAGCAATGGAAAAGTGAATGTATAAAATTCAATTTTAAAAATATTATAACTGTTAGTTCTAAAGAAAATTGGTTTGATACTCTCGCTTTCTTTACAACCGCAGATAAGGTAATAAGTACTTCATTTATTATAATCGTTACTTATGCTTCTTTAACACGTCCAAGATTTCAGAGCCATTTTAAACTATTGCCAAAAGAAACCCTACTAATTGCTGATGAGGTTCATAATATGGGTTCACCAAGTATTTCTAAAATCCTACCTGAAATTTACCTAGAAAAGCGTATTGGATTATCTGCGACTCCTGACAGAAAATATGATGATGTGGGGAACTCTGCAATTCAGAAGTTTTTTAATGATAAATCGCCCTATGTTTTTTCTTATACAAA
>JBPXJX010000126.1:0-8227 GCA_051715525.1 Bacteroidales bacterium | reverse complement strand
TACCGTTTCAAATCACCCGTATGGTGGTATTGATGGTATGCTAGCCATTAAATTGGTTGCAGAAAGCAGATCTGATTATAAAACGTTAGGGAATTTTCTGATACAAAAAATCCCTCAACTTAACGAATTTCTTATTCCTGTCGATCCATTTGAGGGCACTAAAGCGAATAACGTGGTTGGTATTAAATCCGCTTTAAACCATTTAAATGATGGCGGTTGCTTGGGTATTTTTCCTGCAGGAGAGGTTTCTACATACTACGATAAAGAAGACGAAGAGGGAGCGGTTGATCGACAATGGCAGAGTTCGATGATTAAATTTATTCGTAGAGCCGAAGTCCCAGTTGTACCAATTTACTTTAAAGGTACCAATAGTCGCCTATTTCATCTATTAGGCCTTATTCATCCTATGCTTCGAACAGCAAAACTTCCATCTGAAATGCTGAATAAGAAGAATAAGGTTATTAAGATAAGAATTGGAACACCCATTTCTGTTGCAGAGCAAAAGGAATATACAGATGTTGATCGTCTTGGTCGATTTTTAAGATTAAAAACGTATGCGCTAGGCTCTACTATCGATATTAAAAAATATTTTAACTATTCACTTAAGCCAGCAGCAAAGGTTGAAGATATCATTCCTGCGGTTCCCCAAGAAACGATAGAGTGTGAGGTGAATAAGTTGATGGATAACTACTTGCTTTTTAAAAGCAAGAATTTTGGTGTAATTTGCGCCCCATCAGTTGAGATGCCAAATATCATGACTGAATTGGGCCGCTTAAGAGAGATAACTTTCCGTGAAGTAGGTGAAGGGACAAACACATCAATTGATATTGATGAGTACGATTTGTACTACTGGCAGCTTTTTATTTGGGATGAGGATGAAAAAAAGATAGTAGGTGCTTATCGAGTAGGCAAAGGAACTGAAATAATTGAACGATATGGAATTAAAGGCTTTTATATTAATAGCTTATTCAATATCGACAAAAAATTCACCCCTTATTTAAAAGAGAGCATAGAGCTTGGCCGATCATTTATCGTTAAGGATTATCAGCGCAAGCCGTTACCACTTTTCTTACTTTGGAAAGGAATATTGTATTTCTTAATCAAGAATCCCGAATATCGATATCTAATCGGTCCTGTTAGTATTTCTAACCGGTTTTCGAGCTATTCAAAGGAGCTTATCATCTCCTTTATGAAATCGAACTACTACGATCACGATTTGGCAAAGAATATCACCCCAAAAAATATGTTTCGCATTAAGTTGAGCAAGGAAAATTACGACTTAATATTTAACAATAGCAATGATTTGGGGCGCCTAGATAATTTTATTAAAGATATTGAACCCGAGGATTATAGGATGCCCGTACTTCTTAAGAAGTATGTTAAGTTGAATGGCAAAATAATTTGCTTCAACGTTGATCCAAAGTTCAACGATGCGCTTGATGGGTTACTAATACTCGACCTATTCCAAGTACCAATCGATACTATTACATCTCTTTCGAAAGAGATAAATGATAAGTCGTTGCTCGATAGGTTTAACATGTCTGATTACACCTTCGAGGGCGAAGAAACTTCTGAAGGCTAAAAATGTATAATATATTGTTAAGTAAAAGCTCTAAGCCTAGATACTTAGAGCTTTCTGTATTTCATACGGGTTAAACTTTATTTACTTTTGATAGTCATAGCAAGTGTTAAACCAAAAACCCTATTATTTTTATAACCATGAAGAAAATTTTATTTATAGTTGGGCTAACCTGTTTAAGTTTTTTAATCTCATGCAATAGTGGCAAAAAGAAGTTAACCCAATCGGAGTTGGCTGAATATGCCACAAAGCTTCATTCCGAGATGATTAGCATCGACACCCATAACGATACACCCATGCGATTTCTTCGCCAAGGATTTGATTTTAGTGGAGCTCATAACACTGCTCGAAGCAGCTGTGTTGATCTTCTTAAAATGAAGAATGGTGGGCTTGATGGTGCTTTCTTTGCTGCATTTATTGGGCAAGGTGATTGTACTCCCGAAAAATATGAAAAGGCTAATACACATGTTTTGGAAATACTTGATGCAATTCACAAACAGGTTGCTAAATACGACACAATTGCTGGTATTGCTACAACTCCTGATGATATTTATAGATTAAAGAAAGAGGGTAAGCGTGCTATTTACATCGGTGTAGAAAATGGCTATCCAATCGGAACAGATATCTCGCTAATAAAAAAGTATTATGATTTAGGGGCTAGATATGTAACCCTCTGTCATACTAGTAATAATCAAATTTGCACTTCATCTACAAGTAAAGATACCTTGAATAAATCTGGGCTTTCGGTGTTTGGAGTTGAGGTAGTAAAGGAAATGAATAGATTGGGAATGATTGTAGATGTTTCCCATGTTTCCGATAGCTCATTTTTCCAAACATTAAAGCTATCTAAGGTGCCAGTAATTGCATCACATAGCTGCTCGAGAACTATTTGTAATAATCCCCGAAATCTTACTGATGATATGCTTATTGCACTTGCCAATAAAAGAGGTGTTATTCAGATGTGTATACTTAGCGATTATGTTAAAGTAGTTGAGAAGAACCCAAAGCGCGATAGTGCTCGCATGGCAATACGAAAAAAGTATAATAACTTCCAAAACTTAACTCGCGAGCAGGATAGCCTTGCTACAATTGATTGGTATCAAATTGAAGAAAAATTCCCTCAGAAAAAGGCAACCGTTTCGGATGTAGTTGATCATATCGATCATATAGTTAAAGTTGTGGGAATCGACTATGTAGGTATTGGAACTGATTTTGATGGTGGTGGAGGTGTTGATGGTTGTAGTGATGCTTCGCAAATGAAGAATATTACAATTGAACTCCTTCGTAGAGGTTACTCCGATAGCGATATCAAAAAAATCTGGGGTGAGAATTTTATTCGCGTATTCCACGAAGTACAAGCATATGCTCAGAAAGTAAATTAGGGATATAAATGGTCATTTTGGTGATGGGGTAAATTAGCTTTGCAGTTTACCCCATTTTCGTTGATTATTAATTGTATCTTTGTGATCGAAAAATGCAATTCAATGCCCATTCAAACAGCAAAATTCATTTCAAGTTCTCCAAAAGCAGAGGGTTGTCCGCGTACCAATTTGCCCGAAATAGCATTTATTGGGCGCTCAAATGTCGGGAAATCGTCTTTAATTAATATGCTGACCGGGGTAAAAGCCCTTGCAAAGGTCTCACAAACGCCTGGGAAAACCCAGTTAATCAACCATTTTCTTGTTAATGAAAGTTGGTATTTGGTCGATTTGCCCGGTTATGGTTATGCCAAAGTATCAAAAACATCGAGGCAAGTTTTTTCTGAAATGATAACCCAGTATATCAAAAATCGCGAAAACCTTTACTGTCTTTTTGTTTTAGTTGATTCAAGACATGAACCCTTGGCAAATGATCTTGCTTTTGTTAATTGGCTCGGAGAGAATGAGGTTCCATTTGCTTTAATATTCACAAAAACAGATAAAATTAACGTGGTTACCCTCGAAAAGAATATAGAACTATATAAACTCGAGATGTTAAAATCTTGGGAGGAGCTACCGAAAATATTTAGCTCTTCTGCCGTTACACAATCAGGAAGAGATCAGATTGTTAATTATATTGAGTCGATTTGTAAGTAGATCAAAAGTTATTATTTTAAATTAGTAGAGAAAAAACAGCTGTTTTTTTATACTTTTGCGGCAATAAAATCTAGGTAAAAATAACCCAATGCAAAATAACCACGCAATCAAATTCTTTACGGGGCGCAATACTCGTTATCTTTCTGAGAAAATCGCAAAAGGTTTCGGTTTAGAGATTGGAAAATCCTCTGTTACTGTTTTTAGCGATGGCGAATTTGTAACCTCTTATGATGAGTCAGTTCGTGGCTCAACTGTTTTCATCATTCAGTCAACTTGCCAACCAACTGACAATCTTTTCGAACTACTTTTGATGATTGATGCTGCGCATAGGGCTTCAGCATACAAAGTTGTTGCTGTTATGCCTTACTTCGGTTGGGCTCGGCAAGATAGAAAGGATAAACCAAGGGTAGCTATAGGCGCAAAATTAGTTGCCAACCTTCTTCATGCAGCTGGAGTTGATAGGGTTATGACAATGGATTTACATGCCGATCAAATACAAGGATTTTTCGATGTCCCTGTTGATCACCTTTATGCTTCTTCAATTTTTGTACCTTATATTAAGAGCCTAAATCTTACAAATATTGCCATTGCTGCACCTGATATGGGAGGTGCTAAAAGGGCGAATGCTTACTCGCGTTTTCTTGATGCTTCTTTAATTATTTGTCATAAAAATCGCGAAAAAGCAAATCAAATTAGCGACATGACTGCAATTGGGGATGTTGAAGGTAAGAACGTTATCATAATGGACGATATGATTGATACTGCAGGTACTCTTACTAAAGCCGCTGATATGATGATTGCAAAAGGTGCATTAAGCGTTAGAGCTTGTGCAACGCACGCAGTGCTTTCGGGTCCTGCTTACGAACGTATTTTAGACTCAAAAATTACCGAATTAGTAGTTACCGATACAATCCCTCTAAGAAAAGATAAGGATGTCAGCAAAATCAAGGTTTTATCAGTAGCCGATTTGTTTGCAGATGTAATTAATAAGGTATATAACTACCAATCTATAAGCAACAACTTTATTATTTAATATCGATTTGATTATTTGATATTTGGTTGCTATCTTTGCAGCCCAAATTTAATTCCCCTCTAAATAATGGCGTGATGGGGGGCTGGCTAGTAAAACGAGGGGCAGCCTTGAGTAACGCCGATTATTAACTTTATTATTATCAAATTAATGAAAACTATTGAAATTAACGGTTCTTTAAGAACCGGAACAGGTAAGAAAGCCACAAAACAATTCCGTAAAAATGAGCAAGTTCCTGCTATTATTTATGGTCGTGATGTTAATTTGCTTATTAATGTTAACGTAGTAGATCTTAAACCTGTTATCTACACTCCAGATGTACATATTGTAAACATTACTGTTGATGGAAAAACTTACGAAACGATCGTAAAAGATGTTCAATTCCACCCAGTGTCAGATGCAATTCTTCACCTCGATTTTTTACATATATTTGATGATAAGAAAGTAACCGTAGCTCTTCCTATTATTCTTACTGGACAGTCAGAAGCAGCTAAGCAAGGGGGTAAAATTGTTCTTATTACTCGTAAACTACGTGCTTGTGGTTTTCCACAAGAACTTCCAGAGCATCTTGAAATAGATATCACTGAATTAGGTTTAGGAAAAACTATTTCTGTTGGAGATTTGAAGTTTGATAAAGTTCAACTTGCTGATCCTAAATCAACTTTAGTTGTTTCTGCTCAGCTAACTAGGGCAGCAAAAGGTGCAGCTGCTGAGGAAGCTGCAAAAGCTAAATAGTAACCAATCAATTAGGATTTGAAATACTTAATTGCAGGGTTAGGGAATATCGGTTCCGATTATTCTAATACCCGCCACAATATTGGATTTATGGTATTGGACGCTTTAGCTAAGGCGTCCAATATTAGTTTTAATGATGCCCGTTACGGTTCAATTGCTGAGGTTAAGCATAAAGGACGCACCTTTATTCTTCTTAAACCTTCAACATATATGAACCTTAGCGGCAAGGCTATTAGCTATTGGTTGCAGAAAGAGAAGATCCCATTGGAAAATCTTCTTGTTATTGTTGATGATATTGCACTACCACTTTGTACTTTAAGATTAAGGGCTGCTGGAAGCGATGGTGGGCATAATGGACTTAAAAGTATTGATGAGGTGCTTGGGTCAAAGGATTATGCTCGACTCCGCTTTGGTATTGGAGGCGATTTCCCAAAGGGTTATCAGGTTGATTATGTACTAGGCAAATGGACAAGCGAGGAGGTAAAACTGCTTCCTGAGTCGATGAAAGTTGCATCTGATATCATTTTTAGTTTTGGGACGATTGGAATAGAGCGAACAATGAATTTCTTTAATAAAAGGAAGAAAAGCGATGGGTGATAATTGTCGAATCGATAAATGGCTTTGGATGGTTCGAATTTTTAAAACACGTTCAATTGCAGCCGAGTATATTAAAAAGGGACGAGTTTATATTAAGGATATTGCTGTTAAACCCTCAAAAGAGGTTCATGTTGGAGATACTATTATTGTTCGAAAACCACCAATAAACTATTCTTTTATAGTATTAGGTTTTCCGAAAAATAGAGTAGGAGCAAAGCTCGTTTCTGAATATTTGGAAAATATAACTTCCCAGGAAGAGTTGCAGAAGCTCGATCCAAATTTTATGGCTTTCTATGGAGTCCGCGATAAAGGAACAGGGCGCCCAACTAAAAAGGAACGTCGAACCATTGAGTCCGAATTAGAGTCAACCCCTGATGATTTGTTCGATTGGGATGATGATCCTGTCGAGGACTAGTTAGAACTTAGATTGTCTTCGTTTAAGTAACAACCCACTATTTCGCCAATATAAAAACGGTGAAAATCATTTGATGGATATACCTTATTAATGATAGACTTATCAATGAACTCTTCAGGTTTAATATTGTCAGAATAAATCTTTTTACAATCAATTGAAAGATAAGACTCTTGAAAAGTAATACATCCGTTAGGTGTAATTACAGGAGTTAACCCCGTTTCCTTGGCTTTATCGTAGTCTCTACCTGATTTTGAACCACAGAAATTTAGTGTGGGTTTAAACCTTTTATCGAAAAATGATAAGTTGAAAATGGGATTTTCTTCAACAAATCCATAGGTGTATCGCTGGGGTCTAATAAATATAGTAACAACTGATTTATTCCAAAGCACTCCAAAGCCTCCCCATGATGCCGTCATTGTATTATACTTTTCAGCAGTTCCTGCTGTGATAAGCATCCACTTAACATCAAGAAGTTTGAAAACATTCTCGTTTAGTTTATAAGGGTTGAGTTCGGTAAAATGAGCTAGAAGTTCCATATTATGAATATGTAAATGAGACGATTTAGATTAAAATTTGGGCGCTAAAAATACTCGTAAGTATATTTGTAAAGTACTTTATACTTATAGTCAGAGTAATATGATTCAACCTCGGCAGGGTTGGAACGATCGTTGTATTTGAAATTTTTACTTGAAAAATCATTGGGGATTCCATCAAACCATTTTTCTTCAAGTAATGTTCCTTTAGCATCATACTTAAAGGCTCTATTCAAAATTTCCGTTCCATCAGGATTAACTTGGATAATCTCGGTGAGCAGGTTTTGTGAGTTATATTTATACTTGAGCTTTTTAGAAAGTTTGCCTGAGAAATACTCTGCATTTGAAACTATAAGGTTTTTTGAATCATATTCAGATACGGTACGTTTAACCTCATTGCCTTTGGCATCTTTACGTGTCTCCTCTAGTAAGTTCCCATTTGCATCAGTTTTTCGAATCAGGATATAATCAAGGGTTTTGCCTAGTTTTAATACGTTAATAGTTTGAGTATTCCCGCTATAAGTAGACTCCCATTTCTCAAGCACAGAATTATCAGCGCCAAGTTTTGTTATATCTTTTACTTTAACATCGGAGGTGTAGCTATACATTATTTTATATGGCGCAATCCCATCATACCCATTTTCAATTTTTTTATTTCCTTTATCGTCATATACAAAGCTCTGCTTGTACGTTAACTCAAGGTCGGGCTTTTCCTTTTTTTCGAATTTTTGGTATTCGGTCTTGTTGTTGTCTTTATCGTACTTATAAATAAGTTTTGATGATATCTTTCCTGTTGATTTATAATTTATTACCTCTACAGGGTTTCCTTTGTTGTCGTATTTACTTTCGGTGGTTATATATCCTTGAGGATTTGGGTTGCCTTTAACATATTTATGAGTCCACTGAGTTATTTTTGAGATTTTGCTATTGGCAATACGTTCACGTTCTCGATCTTCTTGTTGACCTTGAGCAAAGGCTAAGTTTTTAAGTAGCAAAATTGTAATAAGAATGGTAATGTGTCTCATTTTTGAATATCCAAAGTAACTATTTTGAAAAATCATTTTTCCGAGAGCAATTATAGTTAAAAATAGTGATTGGAAGAAAAGATGGGATTCAAATTTTATGCCTTAATAAAAACAAAATGTATAGTTATTATTCTTCGTCAGTATCTTCTTCTGCCGAAATAGGGATAGTGACACCAAGTATAAAGAAATATCGATTGCTATCGTATGGTACAAAATGATAATAAAGTTTATTCTTCGA
>JBPXJX010000125.1:0-1851 GCA_051715525.1 Bacteroidales bacterium | reverse complement strand
TGAGATTTGGCAATATCGTGGCAGAACTCCTCTTGCTCCTACCTTCGAGGTTCAGATTGGCGACTATGGTATTTTTGCGGCTAAATTCAAATGCCGCGATATTAACATTGCCTACAAATCGTTCGTTGATAATGGAGTAACACCATTAACTACACCTCAAGCAAATCCAGCAGGTGTAAACCACTTCTATGTAAAAGATCCATTCAACAATGTATTCGAAGTTTTCGAAAGCACTTCGTGGTTTAAGAATGAAGGTAAACCTACAGGAGGCGTTGCTGGAGCAATAATTGGAGTTAGCAACATTGATAAATCGTTAGAGGTTTATTCAAAACTTTTAGGATACGATAAAATCTTAGCCGATCAAACAGGTAAATTCACCGATTTGATTGGTGTTGCTGGTGGCTCAGGAACATTCCGAAGAATTATCCTTACTCATTCAAAGCCTCGTAAAGGTGCATTTAGCCCGATGTTTGGTGAAACTCAAATAGAGCTAATCCAAGCAATGGACAGACAACCTAACAAAATATTTAAGGATAGGCTTTGGGGCGACTTAGGCTACATTCATTTATGCTTTGACATCAGGCATATGAGTAGCCTTGAACAGGAATGCAATGCGCTTGGGTACAAGTTCACCGTAAACTCTAACGTTAAGCACAACGAAAAGGGAAGTTTTGATATGGGCGAAGCGGCAGGTCATTTCACATACATCGAAGATCCTGATGGAACGCTCATTGAGTTTGTTGAAACCCATAGAATTCCTCTCCTAAAAGCATTAGGTCTAAATCTAAATCTCGATAAACGTGATCCAGAGAAACCTCTACCTCGCTGGATCATAAACATGATGGGACTTAAAAAGGTAAAAGGGCTGTAATGCCCTTTTTTATTACGATTTAATCTATCCCTTAATCAAACATCTGCTAAAAAACCTGTTTCTTAACATATTCTCATCAACTATCTATGTATTTGAAAATTGGAAAACTAGGCTTAATCTTGTAATCGATTAAACGATAGTTTATCAACTTTACAACTATTTGAAATTCAAATCTAAACTAAACAATATGAGCAAGATGACATCTAACGACTACATGGCAAGAGAAGATAAGTTTGGTGCACACAACTATCATCCACTTCCAGTAGTACTTGAAAAAGGCGAAGGTATTTATCTTTGGGGAGTTGACGGAAAACGTTACTACGATTTTCTATCTGCTTACTCAGCAGTTAACCAAGGACATTGCCATCCAAAGATTGTTAAGGCGCTTGTTGATCAAGCGCAAAAACTTACTCTAACCTCAAGAGCATTTTACAACGATGTTTTAGGTGAGTACGAAGAGTATATCACTAAATACTTTGGATACGATAAAGTATTACCTATGAATACTGGCGCTGAGGCTGATGAGACTGCTCTTAAGCTTTGCCGTAAATGGGCTTATACAAAAAAAGGAATTAAAGAAGATCAAGCAAAAATAATTGTTTGCGAGGATAACTTCCACGGACGTACCATCACCATCGTTTCAATGTCTACCGATCCAGATTCTTATGGTGGATTTGGTCCATTTACTCCTGGTTTTGTAAAAATTCCTTACAACGATTTAGCTGCTCTTGAAAGAGAACTTCAAGATCCTAACGTTGCTGGTTTCCTTGTTGAGCCAATTCAAGGTGAGGCTGGTGTATTTGTACCTGCTGAAGGTTACCTAAAGAAAGCTTACGAACTTTGCAAAAAGCACAACGTGCTTTTCATTGCTGACGAGGTTCAAACAGGTATTGCTCGTACAGGTAAGATGCTTGCTTGCGATCACGAAGGTGTTCACCCAGATATCCTAATTCTAGGTAAAGCTGTTTCTGGTGGTATTA
>JBPXJX010000124.1:0-16221 GCA_051715525.1 Bacteroidales bacterium | reverse complement strand
CGACGCTCTTCCGATCTCATAACAGAAACGGCAGTTTCTTGTGCATTTCTCACCAAGAATCATGAATGTTGCTGTGCCTGCACTCCAGCACTCCCCTTTGTTGGGACAATTTCCGCTGCTGCAAATTGTATTTAGCTTATGCTCCTCGATAAGATTTTTAACTTTCGAGTAGTTTGTGCCATTTGGCAACGGTACCTTCATCCAGCGTGGTAAGTGGGTTGTATCTTTTTTTATGCTCATTTTTTTTATCATTAAAACATTGTTTGAACAATCCATTTGTGGTAATGTTTAGTTTGCATTTATTAAGTTGATGAAGCAGATAAAGAATGGAATTTTGTATGCACCTGATGCCGTTATTTTGGAAGAATTACGGGCGGTGCAACAGGTAAGATTTTTGACCGATAGTACATTTGTGGTTCGTTTTAATCGAAACAACCTTCAGTTTAAGGCCGGGCAATTTTTGGCTGTTGGCCTTAAAGGCTTTCTACAGCAAAGGGAATATTCGATCTATAGTGGTGAGAACGATGAATATCTCGAAATATTAGTTCGCGAGGTAATTGATGGAAACGTTTCACAGCAGTTGAAAAATGTCCAAGTAGGGCAGGAGTTGCTTGTTAGTGGGCCATTGGGAATTAACACAATCGACAACGAGGATATTCGCGCGAAAAAGTTTGTTTTCGTTGCATCGGGCACCGGCATATCCCCGTTTCACAGTATTGTAGCATCGTACCCATCAATCGATTATAAGGTTGTTCACGGCGTACGTTTTCTCAACGAGGCTTACGATAAAAGCGATTACGATCCTAAACGCTACGTTCTATGCGCTTCGGGCGAAAAGGGTGGCGATTATCTTGGGAGAGTGACAGGCTACATGAACGATTTTGAGGTTGAACCAAATATGCTTTTTTACCTATCGGGCAATAGCGCTATGATTTACGAGGTTTTTGATATTCTCAGGAGAAAAGGTGCGCCCGACGAGAATATTCACACTGAGGTGTATTTTTGATGGTTGAAAAGAAACTGTTCGCTTAGTAAATAAAGATTTTATAACCATTCCTGTTGAAGTACTCTTTCGTTTTTTCTAAGTTTTTGGAAAAGCCTAGGAAAAATCCACCTCCTCCCGAACCGCAAAGTTTCATGTGAAAGAGTTTTTTATCTAAGCCATATTTGATGTGCGATACAAATTCGGAGGGAATCATTTTGTCAAAAACGCTTAGTTGTAAATGGCTAATCTCCTCTATTAGATTAAAAAAAATGTCGCTATTGCTTGAATTTGCTACTGCTTTAACGCATTCATTGTTTAACGGAATGTAAATCTCTTGTAAGAGTTTTATGTATTCTGCGTTGGTGTTGCATTTGTTCTTAAAATGCTCAACGAAGTTGCTTGTTTTTCCTGATTGGCCGCTATTAATTAGGAATAAACCGAAATTTTCGAGTGTATTCTTAGAAATATCAACTTGGCCTACTTCCTTGTTTTTTACTAGTATTGGTGAGTCCAAATAGCTGACTAAAGGATCGATGCCCGAACTTGAGCCATGGTAAAACGATTCGAGCAGTGCTAGGCTATTCTTCAGTTCTATAATATCTAGGTTTTCCTTGATTTTTGAATATCTCTTCAAAATTGCTGCAACCAAAGCTCCAGAACTTCCCACGCCTGCCCCTTGTGGAATATTTGATTTGAAATAGATTCCCTTTGCTAAATCTTCCTCAAATTTATCGGTGTCTAATGTGCATTCTGGTAACGATTTTAAGTAGTCTAAGAACCTTTTCAATTCATTGTTAGGATTTGATGAATCATTGGCAAAGTCCCAATCTCCATTGAAACGAGGGTAGGGGATTGCCAAAGCATGCGACCCTAAAAGGATTGTGTACTCGCCAAACAGTAATATTTTCGAGGGAAACATCTTTTAATCCTTTATTGATTTTGGCCCTTGGCCAATTTTATCGTCAATCCATTTTCCGCCTTCGCATAGTTCAATCAACTCTGATTTGATAAACGAGAGCATACTTTCTCTGACTCTTTCTGGGTAAAGAAGGTGAATGTTTGGTCCAGCATCCAGTGTATAGCTAAACTCAAGCTTAGTTTCTTCTCTAAAACGCTTTAGCTTGTTGATGATTTGTAATGTTTCCGGCTTAATGAGAATAAAGTGCGGGTGTGATGTCAGGAACATCGCGTGCAGGTTTGCAGCCTCGTATTCCACAATGTCAATAAAGGCCTCTTCACTACCAGTTTTCATTGCATTTAGCAGGTTGTATGCATTTTCTTTTGCAACATTAATCCTGATGTCTTTAAAAGGATTGGTTTCCATCAACTTGTGACCACCACTACTGCTGATGCTCTTTTCGCTTGAGCTGACCACGAGAATTGCATCGTAGTAGTTCCTGAATTTCTCATGTACGCTATTGTCGATTGGGATAGCGAATTCATCGGAAGAGTTCGTGAATTCGGGTAGTTGACCCCAAAGCGACCAGCCACCATAAACTGACCTGCAAGCGCTCCCCGAGCCAAGTCGTGCTAGGTTGGATGCTTGCTTGTAAAACTCTTCATCTGTTATTTCTGTTCCAGTAACTTGCTGATTGATTTGGCATAGACAAAGTGCTAAGGCGCTAAACGATGATGCCGATGAGGCAATCCCAGCTGAATGTGGAAACGAATTTGTAGTATTGATCTTCAGGTCCAAGGAGTTTAAGGAAGGAAAAACCTTTTGTGCAATTTGAATAAATGATGAGATCTTCTCTTCAAAGGCGATATTCTTTTTCCCATCAAAGAATAACTCAAACGTATTATCATTGCTAGTTTTTGGAGTGTATTCGACGCTTGTTTCGGTGTAGCAATTGGTTAAGCTCATGCTAATAGATGGATTTAAGGGCATTTGATGCCCTTTTTTGCCCCAATACTTTACTAGCGCAATATTCGATGGACTTCTCCACGCTACTTTCCCTGAATTGGCCATGCTTTTGACTATTTATTAATTATCTCATCGAAAGAGAAGAGAGGTGATAACCCCTTATTCTTAAAATAATCCCGAACTTGCTGTTTGGCAAGTGGCGATACCACCATAGCAAAATCGCCACCCCAAGCACCCAAGGATTTTATTTCGCCCTCAAAATCTTTAAATAGAGTTTGCTTAACCCTTTCTATATTAATTGTTTCTGATACGATTTGTTCGTGCTCAGCAATTAACTTGATGAATTCATCCATGCTTTGCTCTGCTGCAATTTTCTCAGTTAACTCAGTAATTTCCGAAACGATTTCTTTGCCTTTTATCAACTCTAATTTTTCTTTTACACTTTGTGATGAATCCTGCTTTCGACCTAGATAAACAAAATGAATATTCTCTTTAAATGGCGGGTTGAATTTGATGGGCGTTACCTCGTAGCCATCCTCTTTAAGTTGATAAATGATTGGAGTTTCTGCTTTGGATGCGGCAATATCGTACCCCGAGCCCGAGGAGACCATTTTATTAAGCGCAAATGCATCGATATCTGCCCATTTAGCAATATTTGAAATTAGGGTTGCGCTGCTTCCCCAACCCCAACTTGTACTAAAATCGATGTTGCAGTTGATTTTGTAATCAAAGTTTGGTGCAAATAACTTTGGATTTAGGATTCGTGCTGACTTCAGAAGGGCTTGCAGTTTTAGCGCTATTTCATGGTTGTTGGTGTTTTCGATATTGATATTCTCACTAACGAACTTTGCCTCAAACCAAGGCTTTTCTTGCTCTACTGCTGTCCAATGGATTGAGGCTAGATTGCTTGGAGATGCTTCAACCTTCATTTGTTGACCAAATAGGAGAGGCACTGCCAAAGCTTTGGCTCCAGCCAAAACAAAATACTCACCAGTAATTATCAGGTTTCCGTTAGATGAATATATGTTCTGTTTATCGATGCTCATTTCATGCTCCTTAGCTGATTGAGGTAATCGGAAACTGCTTTAAACGAAACCTGCTGATTCTTGAAGTATTCTTCTGCCTTTAATCTTTCAGTTTCGTTTGCATTGAAGTGGTAAATGATATTGTTGAGGTGTAGTTTCATGTGCCCTTTCTGGATACCATCGGTAATTAGTGAGCGAATAGCAGCAAAGTTGCTTGCAAGCCCAACGGCTGCTATAATTTGCATCAGTTCCTCTGCCAATGGGTTTTGCATAATTTGTAGCGATAGCTTTGCCAGAGGGTGAACCGAGGTTATGCCTCCCACAGTGCCAATTGCAAGAGGTATTTGAAGTGAGAATTTAAATTTACTTTCGCTGACTTCCACCTTTGTAAGCGAGGTGTAGTACCCATTTCTCGAAGCAAAAGCATGTCCGCATGCTTCAACCGCCCTAAAATCATTACCTGTTGCAAGCAAAACGGCATCAATGCCGTTGAATATCCCTTTGTTATGGGTGACTGCCCTTTGTACATTCTCGCTTGCAATCTTTACAGCCATCTCAAACTTTTTTGCGAACTGTTGTGCTGTAATATTTCCCGATACTTCCGAGAGTTGCTCAATATCGCATTCTACCCAACATTCCACAAGGCATTCAGGAGTGTAGTTTGATAGAATTCCCATAATTATTTCAGGCTCGCTGTAAACTTCAGGGTAACTGCTCGTAATAAATGACTTAAGTTTTGGAATCATTGCCTCGAGGCACGAGTTTATTAGGTTTGCACCCATCGAGTCGGCTGTCTCGAAATAAACATTGATGATATGATAATCTGTGGAGTTAGGGTTGTTCTCATTTAGGGTGATATCTAAAATTCCGCCACCTCTTTTCTCCATGTTGCTAGTCAAATAGCTTGTTGCAGCTCTTAGCAGTTCCTTCAGTTTTGAAAAATTGTTCTCTAGCCTTTTAATATCCCCTTGCCATGTGAAGTAGATTTGTCCTGCTTTCTTTGTTCCTAGAATTTTTGCTTTGAATCCACCTTTATCCGCCCAAAACTTAGCCGCATTGGCTGCCGCTGCAACAACAGAACTCTCTTCGGTAACCATTGGCGCAAAGTAGGCTCTGTTGTTGATTATAAAATTGGGAGCAACTCCCAGCGGAAGCCAAAAGTTCGAAATGTGATTTTCGCTGAAATTTTCAATTACATCCTCTAAATCCTTTCTATTTGATTGGAATGATAACAATAGTTCTATCTGCGCCTCGTCAAGCGGAACATGCTTTTTTAGAATATCTAATTTCTCGGCTTTGCCGAGTTTTGAAAAACCTTTTAGGATTTGCATAATTTCCTTTTTAAAGACCTAAGTACCTAGATATTAATAGCCTTAGGATTTCTGAGGTACCTTCTCCAATCTGCAGAATCCGCTGATCTCTATAAAATCGCTCAATTTTATTATCATTCACTAAACCATAGGCACCATGAATTTGCAATGCCTCATCGGCAATTTCCTTGGCAATCTCAGAGCAGTAAAGTTTTGCCATGGCTGCTTCGCTAGAGTAGGGGAGGTTGGAGTCCTTTTGCCAACACGCTTTGTAAAGCGTGTTTCTTGCCAACTCAATTTTCATTTGCATGTCGGCAAGCTTAAAGGCAATGGATTGGAACTTTCCAATGGGCTGACCGAACTGCTGCCTTTTTTTAGCATACTCGAGCGATGCCTCAAATGCGCCTTGTGCAAGTCCTAACCCAATAGCGGCAATTGATAATCTTCCCCCATCAATTATTTCGAGCATGATGTGTGCGCCTTTGCCAACCTCGCCAAGCAGATTATCTTTAGGTACTTTGCAATTGTTGAATGCAATTTGGCCGGTGTCAACGGCTCGCCATACCATCTTGTTGCGGATAGGTTTCGTTGAGAAACCTTCGGTTCCTTTCTCCACAAGAATGGCTGTTAACTGCTTTTTACCGTTAACTTCACCAGTAATGGTTAATGCTGTTAGGCCTGCAGAACATTCTGATGCCGAGTTTGTGATAAATATTTTAGATCCGTTTATGATATAGTTATCACCTTTGAGTTCGGCATTAGTTTTAACGCCTGTGGCATCGGAACCTGCGGTGACCTCCGTTAGGCCAAAAGCCCAAACGTAATCGCCAGATGTAAGTTTTGGTAATAACTTTGATTTTTGTTTTTCGGTTCCATAATTCAGGATTGGCATTATACCCAATGAGTTGTGTGCAGCCACAGTTGCCGCTTGCGAACTATCTACTCGAGCCAATTCTTCTACGGCTATGATATACGAAAGCGTATCAAGATTTTGACCTCCAAATTTCTTAGGAATTGTAATCCCGAAAAGCCCCATTTCACCTAGTCGCTTGGTGAGGTGCTTCGAAAATTCTGCCTTCTCATCAAGCTCTTGGGCAAGCGGTTCAATTTCTTTCTCGGCAAAATCTCTAATCCTCGCCCTTAGTTCAATATGATGTTGTTGTATTAGTGGGTGTTGATTTAATTTCTCCATGATTCGTTAAGTTGCTGTTTCGTTATTTTCCCTTTACAATAAATTTTGATATTCGCTCTTTTGCATCGTCCGATGTTTTCATCTTTGTTATAGTTTTGATTGTATGCTCGATAATCTTATTATTAACCAGATTTTTATTTAACTCTCGCAAGAGTTTCTTCTCTTCGGCTAAGGCATTTGCTGATACTTCATAAATAGACTTTAGTAAATCGTTAACCTTGGACTCCATTTCGCTCATATCATCACATACAAAGTCAATTAAGCCCATTTTTAGCGCTTCATCTGCGCTAAAAAGTTTGCCTGTAAAAATTTGTTGCTTGATATCAGTTGGTCGAACTCTTGTGTGCAGGTAAGGCGAAATCACTGCGGGGACAATTCCTAATCTTAATTCCGTTAGACCAAACTTTGCGCTTTTTAGCGCATAATTAAAATCGGCTGCACCCAAAAATCCAATTGCGCCACCAATAGCATAACCATGAACTAGATTTATAATCAGTTTATTCGATTGGTAAACTGCGTTAAAGCAATCTGCAAGTATCTTGCTATCTGTATAATTCTGTTTATAGCTTTTCTCTCCCGATTTTTTCATCCAACCGATGTCGGCTCCAGCGCAGAATGAATCGCCATTTCCTCTTAACAGAATTGCTCTTATCTTCTTTTTCTCTTCAAGCCATTCAAAGCATCGAGTTAGTTCTTTAAGTAGGAGCGGATTCAAAGCGTTATGGATTTCTGGCTGATTTAGCCAGATTGTGACTAGCTTATCATCAATATCTACCCTTATCTTTTCAAAATTCTTCATTTTCATATCTCCTACATCCTGTATACCCCTGTTTTAGGCTCAGGGAAAGGCCTGTTCAACGACATGGAAATACCCATGGCTACGATCTTTCTTGTATCGGTCGGGTTAATTATTCCATCGTCCCAAAGCCTTGATGTACTGTATAATGCCGAACTTTCGTTTTCGTATTTTTGTAGAATTTCATCGCTCAAATCTTTCCCGTTACTTTTACCATTTTGACTGATGTTAAGTAAAACTTCTGTTGCCTGTTCACCTCCCATTACGCTCGTTTTTGCATTTGGCCAAATAAAAAGAAGGTTTGGCTGATAGGCTCTGCCTGCCATTGCGTAATTGCCTGCGCCAAATGAACCGCCAATTATAATAGTAAACTTTGGTACGTTTGCATTGGCAACCGCATGAACCATTTTTGCTCCATCCTTAGCAATGCCTTTGTGCTCGGCATCTTTGCCAACCATAAAGCCCGAAATGTTCTGCAAAAAAACTAAAGGAATATTTCTGCTGCAGCACAGCTCAATAAAATGGGTTGCTTTTAGTGACGATTCAGAGAAAAGGATACCATTGTTAGCAATTATGCCAACGTTATAGCCCTCAATTCTTGCAAAGCCAGTTACAATAGTTTGCCCGTAATTAGTTTTAAACTCCTGAAACCTGCTGCCGTCGACCAATCGGGCTATGATTTCGTATATATCTGTATTTTTCTTTAGGTTAGGCTGAATGACGCCGTAAATCTCATCGGCAGGGTATAGCGGCTCTTCGGGTTCAATTCTATCAATCCTTTGTCGTGGGCTTTCGTTGATATGCTCAAAGATATTTCGACAAATCATAAGCGCTTCTTCATCGCTCTCGGCTAAGTGATCGGCAACTCCTGATATCGAGGTGTGAACCACAGCGCCACCAAGCTCATCAACCGAAACCGTTTCGCCAATGGCCGCTTTGACCAGTGGTGGGCCTGCGAGAAAAATTGAGCCTGTACCTTTTACGATGATACTTTCGTCGCTCATGGCGGGGATGTAGGCTCCGCCTGCGGTGCATGAGCCCATCACAATAGCAATCTGAGGAATCCTCTCGGCTGATAATCTTGCCTGGTTGTAGAAAATCCTTCCAAAGTGCTCCTTATCGGGGTATACATTTGCCTGTTCAGGCAAAAACACACCACCCGAATCTACAAGGTAAACAATGGGCAGATTATTCTGCATGGCAATTTCTTGCGCCCTTAGGTGCTTCTTAATGGTTTCGTGAACGTATGTACCACCTTTAACCGTTGCGTCGTTTGCAACAATAACTGTCTCCATGCCGTGTATCCGCCCCAAACCAGTTATAATTCCTGCACTTGGAAACTGATTCTCGTACTGGTTATATGCCGCAAGAGCTGAAAACTCAAGGAACGGACTTTGCTTATCAATAAGCAACTTAATCCTTTCGCGAGCAAGGAGCTTGCCTCTGGCTTTGTTCTTGTGAAGAACTGCTTCGTCTCTTACGTTCTGCGCGCTATGTAGAATATCTTGGATGCTTTTGTTAAGCGATTTATTATACTCGTAATTAGCAATATATTCAGCCGATTGTGTATTTATCTTTGTTTGTAAAATGCTCATGGATGAACTAAAGTTATATTCGGTTTTCATAACACCCCAGATGGGGCATTTGTTCAGTTTTATATTTAATTTTTTATACATCTGAATTTATGTTTGTTATTAATATTTGTTTATGTTTTTTATCTATTTGTTATTCTATTTAGAATTTCGCAGTTAAGTCTATAAGTATATAAAAATCAATCACTAATGTTGTATTTAATTGTTTTGTATGTCAGTTTAGGAAGATTCATTGAATTGTAACAAGCTGAATTTATTGATGATAATAAGTGACTAGAAGTTTTATCTTTGCTTTTTCTAAGCGAGAAATTAATTAGAAAAAAATCCAAATATGAAACGGATATTATATATTAAAATACTTTTTATATGCATTGTTATTTCGTGCAATAATCTGAACTCCAATAAAGAGAAATCAGAAGCATCTGCTAGTAAAAGCGACTCACTAAACGCAGGATTAGTTAATGGGATAGACTATGCTGATCTGGGTTTCAAACTTATGGATTCCGAAACTATTGGTGGCATTAAGAGAGGAATGACATTCGAGAATGTTAAGGCTTTGATCGGTGAACCCGATACTATTTCAACTATTGATACTTCCGAAATGGACGGTGGTCTTTATCAATCAGTTGATTACCCCAAATTAGGAGTGAGCATAGTTATCACTTTGAATCCAGATTCTGTTAAAAAAGTTGAAAATATTCTCGTTACTGAACTTTGCACCTTTAAAACTTCAAAGCAGATTGGTATTGGTTCGAGCCTTGATGAGTTGAAGAAGGCTTATAGTGAATCTATTAATCCAGAATTCTCTGGCGAGGATTATGTTGTTGCAGGAACAATATACGGAGGAATTGTATTCAACCTCGAGAACTTAAAGGTAAGGTCTATTTATATTGGTATTTCGGCTGATTAAAATTGCTTATTGTATAACTTCATTTACCTGACTGATTTTTATCAGAGTTTTGCTCCATGTTTCTTCTTAATTTTATCCAAAATTTTATTCAAGATATATGTTTAAAACAAACGAGTATTTCGATGGTAAAGTAAAGTCTATTGCTTTCGAAACTTCTGAAGGTGCTGCTACCGTTGGCGTTATGGCCAAGGGAGAGTATGTTTTTGGAACATCTACTGTTGAGTATATGACAGTTACCTCGGGTAAAATGGATGTTAAGTTACCCGGTGAAACCAGTTGGAAAACTTACAAGGAGTTTGAGACTTTCATTGTTCCTAAGGATGTTAAGTTCAACGTGAAAGTTGATAGTGATACGTCTTATCGTTGTTTGTATAAATAATGTCAAGCGGCTTTTGGCCGCTTTTTTTATGCTTTTCGCTAGGAAAAAAAATGCATAACGAATAAATTATGGTTAAAGATCATGTTGCCGAAGCCAATAGACTCTTTGAGTCTGGGTTTCACTGCTCTCAGTCCATAGTGGCTGCTTTTAGCCAGGAGTTCGGGCTATCACAGGAAGTTGCGCTCAAAATTTCTTGCCCATTTGGCGGAGGTCTTGGAGGGTATGGCAGAACCTGCGGCGCTTTAACAGGTGGGATGATGGTTGTTGGCCTCAAATATGGTTCATCAAATGGAGCCGATGTTGATGCTAAAGCCCTTTCGCGCAAAAAGACGAGGGAGTTAATTGAGGCATTTGAGAATGCTCATGGAACAAGCATTTGCAACGATCTTATTGGCGTTAATCGGACCAATTTGCTAGGAGAGCAGCTGTTGGCAGTTCGCCCAATAATTCAAAGCAAATGTCCAAAATTCCTAGAAACAGTGATTACTTACCTCGAAGAGGAACTTTAATTAGAAACTAAATCAATAAACTAAATAACAAGGAGGAATCTTCATGAAACTTAAAAAAATGTGGCTCAATATCAACGGAGCTAACAGAATGTTTGCATGCAATCCTGAGAAGGATACCCTTGCCGACGTTGTTCGCCGTATGGGTTTAACGGGAACAAAGGTTGGTTGTAATGTAGGGGTTTGCGGATCGTGCTCAGTTATTCTGAATGGAAAGCTTGTCCGCTCTTGCACCAAAAAAATGAAAAATATCGATGAGTATAGCTCTGTTATTACCATCGAAGGAATTGGTCAACCCAATAATCTTAACCCAATTCAAGTTGCTTGGATGACTGCAGGTGCTGTACAATGCGGTTTCTGTACCCCAGGTTTCATCATTTCTACTTATGCTCTTCTTTTAGAAAACATCAACCCTACACGCGAAGAGGTTCGCGAGTGGTTCCATAAATACAAAAACGTTTGCCGTTGTACAGGTTACGTGCAAATTGTTGATGCTGTAATGCTTGCTGCTCAAGTGCTTCGTGGCGAGAAGACTATCGAAGATATCACTTTCAAAAATCCTAAGGATGGCGAGTATTACGGAAAACCAGTTATTCGTCCTACTGCTTTGGCAAAGGTTTGTGGTTTAGCTGATTATGGTGATGACCAAGAGTTAAAGATGCCTGCTGAAACCCTTAAGGTTGCTATGGTTCAACCCAAGATTGCTCACCATGCTAAGATTTTAAAGATTGATACTGCTGAGGCAGAGAAGATGCCGGGTGTAGTTAAAATCATTACTGCAAAAGATATTAAGGCTGCTGGTGGTACAAACATTATGGCTGAAGGCCACTTCTTTGAGCGTACAACCCTTGTGGTTCCTAGTCGTAACGTTCTTTGCGAAGATAAGATCTATCGCTATGGCGATGTGGTTGCTCTTGTTTGTGCCGATACTAAAGATCATGCACGTGAGGCTGCTGCTAAAGTAAAGGTTGAGATTGAAAAACTACCAGAATACCTTGGATATCTTGATGCTGCAATGCCTAGCGCACAGCGCATTCATGCCGATACTCCAAATATCTTTGCTCAACAACCAGTTCTTAAAGGTGTTGGTTTAGAAGAACCAACAAAAGTTGCTGAAATGATTGATAAAGCTGAGTTCAGCGCTGAGGGTAGCTTCTTCTCAACCCGTGAGCCTCACTTGTCAATCGAGGGTGACTCAGTTCAAGCATACTTCGATGAGGATGGAATGCTTGCAATTCAATGTAAATCGCAAGGTGTTTACTCATCAATTGGTCGTATTGGTAGTTCTGTTGGAATCGAAAAGAGCAAGATTAGAATCATCATGAATCCAACTGGCGCAAGTTTTGGTTGGTCAACCAACGCTGGCGACCTTTGTCTTGCAGCTGCCGCTGCATTCATCACCAAGATGCCAATCGCTCTATCGATGAGTTACGAGGAGCATCAACACTTCTCAGGAAAACGTCGTCCATGTCACTCTAACGGCCGTGCCGCTTGCGATAAGAATGGTAAATTAACCGCAGTTGAGTTCGACTTTGGTATGGATCAAGGTGCTTACACCTTTGGTGGTGACGATATCATCTCAAAACCAGCCCGTTTTGCTTTCTTCCCATACAATATTCCAAACGTTGCAGGTCTTTCTCGTATAGCAATCACAAACCACAACTTTGGTACTGCTTACCGTAGTTATGGCTCGCCACAGGCTTACACCATGAGCGAGGCAATTATGGATATGCTTGCTGAAAAAGCAGGAATCGATCCATTCGAATTCCGATGGAGAAATATTGCTCGCGAAGGTGAAACAAACATCAATAGCCGTCCATTCAGAATGTATCCGATGGAGAGCATGATGAAGATGATGAAACCTCATTACGATAAGGCTGTTAAAGAGGCAAAAGAAAAAGATACTCCAGAGGTTCGTCGTGGTGTAGGTTTAGCATGGGGCGGTTTTAACGTATCCGAAGGACCAACCGATCATGCAACGGTTCATCTAGAACTTAATGCTGATGGAACTATCACTAAATATGATACTTGGCAAGAACTTGGTCAGGGTGGTGATATAGGTTCGTTAATGGTTGCTCTCGAGGCTCTTAAACCATTAAAGGTAACTCCAGAGCAAATTAAGCTTGTTCAGAGCGATACTAAGATTTGTCCTGATAGCGGTATGTCCGCAGGTAGCCGTTCGCACTATATGAATGGTCATGCAACCATTGCTGCTGCAAACAAGATGATGGATGCAATGAGAAAGGCTGATGGTACATTCAGAACCTACGACGAAATGGTTAAGGAAGGTCTTCCAACCAAGTTCGAAGGTAAGTATGGTACTATCGTTACTCCAGGCTTAAGCCGTCTCGATCCTAACACCGGTATTGGCGACCCAACTCCTGCATTTACCTATGCTCTTAACATGGCAGAGGTTGCTGTTGATACAAAAACTGGAAAAACAACCGTTACCCGTTTTGTTTGCGTATCGGATGTTGGAACAGTTGGTAATATCGATGCCGTAAACGGTCAGGCTTTTGGTGGTATATCTCATAGCATTGGATTTGCTCTATCAGAGAATTATGAGGATGTGAAGAAACATACCAACATCGCAAGTAGTGGTGTACCTTATATCAAAGATATTCCAGATCAAATCATCCTTATGTACAACGAGAATAAGGATAAGACAGGACCATTCGGTTCTTCAGGTGCATCTGAGGCATTCCAAGCATCGGGTCACGTTGCAGTTCTTAACGCAATTTACAACGCTTGCGGTGTTCGTGTACACGAGATGCCAGCAACTAAGGAGAAAGTTAAAGAGGGTCTTGATATTCTTGCTAGTGGCGGAAAAATCAATCCTCCTAAGAAGTACTACCTTGGTCCTGACATGTACGATGAACTAGAAAACATCAAGGCTAACCCAGTTCCTTACGGTGGTATCGATTACTTCAAACCACTTGGTGGCGCTGGCGAGAGGTTCTTCTAGAGAATTATTTGCTTGAATATTAACTTCCCCTCCTTTTTCAAGGAGGGGATTTTAATCTAAATAGGTTTTATCCCTATAAATAAACTAAGTTTACAGAATAATCATTCGGTTTATTAACTGATATGGCTTACCTAAACGAACTGGTTAAGGATTGTTTACAATTTGAACAGGCATTTTGTTCCGCTAAGTGCCCTTTCAATCTCGATATCCGCGATTTTGTTGGCAAGTTGCAGCAGGGCAGGTACAATGTCGCCTACAAAACGTATCAAAATTCTGTTGGATTTCCTTCCATTGTAAATGCCTTATGCCCTGAGCCATGTAAAGATGTATGCCCTTTAAAGGAGAATGGCGGTTCTATCTCACTTAAGCTACTAGAGGCTTCATCTATGAATTATGCTCGCAACAAGGAGCCCGATCAGTATAACATGCCACAAAAGGATAAGCGTATCGCAATTATTGGCGGAGGAATTAGCGGATTGGCTTGTGCTTTACGATTATCAACAAAGAAATACAACGTAACTGTTTTCGAAAAATCTAATCGAATTGGTGGACACCTTTACGATTTACTTTCACCCGAGATTTTTCTCGAAGATATCAATCTTCAATTTAAATATGAGAATTATACACTTCATTGAAACACTGAGGTTCAAGATATTAATAGTCTAGATTTTGATGCCATGTACATTGCCACTGGCAAACAAGGAAATAGTTTTGGACTCACTCTAACCAAAGATGGACCATACTCAACCAATCGCTCTGGAGTATTTATGGGTGGTTCACTTATCGATGCCGATACCATGCAGGCAATTTCTCAGGGGTTGAACGTTTGCAGCGCAATTGAGGGTTACCTCAAAACGGGTCAGATGAACCATGTGGAAGCCTTAAGCGATAGCACTCAGCTTACCTATGATGCTATTCGCATTATTCCAAGCAACGTTATTCTACCACAGGATGGACTTGCATACTCAAAGGATGAAGCGTTAGCCGAATCGAAACGATGCCTAAAATGCACCTGCGATGCTTGCGTTTACCATTCTCCGCTTTTGAACTATTTCAAGAAGTTTCCAAAGAAAATTACTGAAGAGGTTGAGATCAGCATCAATCCTAGCTCTTTGGATGGCGAGGCAACAGTAGCAACCCGTCTGATTTCAACTTGCAACCATTGTGGTTTATGCAAGGAAGTTTGTCCTAAGGATATTGATACTGGCGAGTTTCTGCTTCGCAGTCATCATACCATGCGCGAGAAAGGCAAGATGCCTTGGGCATTCCATGAATTCTATCTTAGAGATATGGAATTCTCCAATGATGAAGCAGCGCTATCTCAAATGCCCAAAGGCTTTGATAAAAGTCAATATTTTTTCTTTCCAGGGTGCCAGTTGGGCGCATCCGATCCAAGGTTGGTTACAAAGAGCTATGAGTTCCTGCTAGAACAGCATCCTGATACAGCACTAATGCTCAGTTGCTGCGGTGCTCCAGTCGATTGGGCTGGTAATGCCCCAATTCACAGCAATACTATACAGAAGATTAAGAGCGACTGGATAAAACTTGGGCAGCCAACAGCAGTTTTTGCATGCTCCATGTGTAAACAGATGTTTCAGCGATATCTTCCCGAGATAAAAGGAGTTTTTCTTTACAATTTGATTGAAGTGAAAGGGTTTCATCCTACAAATAAAATCGATAAAACCGTTTCGGTTTTTGATCCATGTGCTAGTCGCTACGAAACTGAATTGCAGAGTGCTGTTCGCAACCTTGCCTCAAAGGCTGGTTTCAAACTCGAACCATTGCCAATGGAGGGTAAAATGGCTGAGTGTTGCAGCTATGGCGGACAGGTCTCTATTGCGCATCCGCCCTATGCGAAGCATATGGTAGATAAAAGAATCAGCCAAAATAGTAATCCATATATAACCTATTGTTCCAACTGTCGCGATATATTTGCAAAGGCAGGTAAGGAAACCGTTCATATTTTGGATATCGTGTTTGGACTCGAAAGTCGTGTTCAACCCACAGTGTCGGAACGCAGAGAGAATCGATTGCTGCTAAAGCAGCAAGTGCTCAAACATTTTTGGAATGAGGATATTGCTATGGAAAAGAAAAACGTATCGCTTACAATTTCACCTGAATTGAAGGCAAAGTTGGATAAGTGTCTGATCCTTGAATCTGACCTTATCTCTGTAATTGAAACTTGTGAGCAAACTGGTAATAAACTCTTTGATCCTGATAAGGGAACATTTGCTGGCCATCAACAGGTTGGGAATATGACATTCTGGGTTGAATACAAGGTAAAAGAAAACAACCTCTATGAACTTGTAAACAGTTACAGTCACCGAATGAAAATTGAGGAGTAGCAATATGGAAGAGAAAAAGAAGCTAATCTGCTATAAGTGCAATAAGGAGTTGGAACTAAAAAGAACCGATTTCACCTACCTTGGTCATACATTCTTTACCGATCTCCCTCGATGCCCCCAATGTGGATTAGTTTATGTTTCAGAAGAGCTAGTCAGAGGTAGAATCTCCGAAGTAGAAATGCAGTTGGAGGATAAGTGAAAAGTGACAAGAGCCAAGTGGGAAAAACTTAATGCTAAGCATCACTTTATTAGCCAAATAGTCAAGCAGTCAAATAGTCAGAGAAACTATAATGAATGAACCCGATCTTCTCATGAAAACATGGAGCGTTTGCCCAATCTGCATGAAGCGTAT
>JBPXJX010000123.1:0-7189 GCA_051715525.1 Bacteroidales bacterium | reverse complement strand
GCCTCGCGATTACCTAAGTTCAATAATGAAGGTAACGGTTATCGGGATGCTCGCGGTTTGATTTATTGTAGTTGCTCCAGAAATAAAGATGCCCGGTTTTACTCAGTTTGTGCATGGCGGTGGACCAATTATTCCCGGTAGCTTATTCCCATATCTGTTTATAACCATTGCCTGTGGGGCCATTTCGGGTTTTCATGCGCTGGTGAGCTCGGGTACAACGCCAAAAATGATTATGAAGGAGTCGCACGTTAAGTTTATTGCTGCCGGCTCGATGCTTACCGAGGGAGTTGTGAGCATCCTTGCGTTGATTGCCGCATGTAGCCTTTTGCCGTTAGATTATTTTCAGATAAATATTCCTGTCGAAAAATTTCAGGCAATTCTTCCGCAGCTACAGGCCATGGGTTTTACCGAGAGCAATATCGATCAGCTATCGGCTGAGGTAGGGGAGACCATTGCCGGTCGAACGGGAGGTGCAGTATCGCTGGGCGTTGGCATGGCTTATATCTTCTCATCAATCCCGGGATTAAAGCACCTGATGTCGTACTGGTATCATTTCGCCATCATGTTTGAGGCGCTGTTTATCCTAACAACCATCGATGCTGGAACGCGCATTGGACGATTTGTTTTGCAAGAGGCGTTGGGAAAAGTTTATAAACCATTTCAAAATGCAACATGGCTGCCCGGTAATTTAATGGCTAGCGGGTTAATCGTTTTTGCCTGGGGATATTTTATCTATACGGGTAGCGTATCAACCATTTGGCCAATGTTTGGAACTGCCAATCAGCTGCTGGCAACCATTGCGCTTGCAGTTGGAACATCTTATATCATCAACAGAGGAAAGGTACGATATGCTTGGGTTACCTTTTTTCCAATGCTATTTGTTGGTGCTACAACCATATCGGCAGGGGTAATGAATATGCTGAATATCTTTATCCCTCAGCTATCGATCCCCGAAAAGATGGTACCGGGAATTATAAACCTTGCGCTAACAATCCTCATTATTACCTGCGTGGTAGTGGTAATTGCTAACGCAGCTCCAAAGTGGGTTAAAGCACTTCGAGGTGCTAGCTGACGAGTAGTTTTTATCAAAAGCTAAATCCACTCATTGCCACATTATCTAATTGCTAATTACGTTTTACTGACTTTCTTCTTTTTCTGCTCAATTAAAAAATCTAAACGCTTTTGTACATTCTGAATATATCCTGGGAATAGAACTACTTCACCTTTACCCGGATTGTTTATGAAAAGTTGGTAATAATAAATAGCTTTATCGTAGTCTTTAAGCTCTTTGTCGTAGATGTTTGCTAGAGTCATGCAAATTCGAGCCGAATATTTATTGTTAAATGATTTTGTGTAGTGCGTAATGGCTTGGTTGTAAAGGCTGCTATCTTTATACGAATCGGCAATAAGCACATTGGTGTAATCCGATTGCTTAACGTATATAGCCAGGATATCGAGGACTTTGTTGTAGAATCGGATACTTTTTTTGTACTGTTTTAGGTTATAGTAGGTCTGCCCCAAATAGCTGGGTATCTCGAAATCGCCAGAGTCTTTTATAAATGCTGCTTTAAAGTAGGTTAAGGCTTCAACGTTTTGCTGATTGAAAAGCAATCCGATACCCATCCGTTTTAAAACAATTTTTGTTGAATCGCCATAAAAAAGAACTTTATTGTAATCGCTACCTGCTTTAAAATGAAGATTTTGCGAAAAGTAGATGTCGGCTCTTCGTTTGTAAAGATCATAATCAGTTGAATCGATTGTGAGGCCAAGTGTAAGCTGGTATATCGCAGTATCAACCATATCCTTTTGAAGGTATAGGTAACTTAGGTTTTTAAGGGCAGCAATATTCTTATTATTTAATTTGAACGATTTTTCGTATAGCATGATTGCAGAATCAAATCGTTCCATTTTTAGGTTGCAGAAAGCGTATTTATCGATGTAGTTTGAATTTGTAGTATCGCTTTTATAGAACTGTTTGTAAAAAGGGAATGCCGATTCATACATTTTTCGTTGCATGAATATCTCTGTTAAGTAGTATGTAAAAAGCCAATTGGTTGAATCCTGTTTGCATAAATCGGAGAATAAAGGTTGGGCCATATGCAATCGGGCAAGGTTGTAATAGTATTTGGCCAGCGAGAATTTATATTTTTTCGTATCGGGCGATAGAATTATGGCCTTTGAAAGTGCACCAATAGATTTATCGGTTTGCATCAGGTTTTGGTAAGCCAAGCCGAGCTTATGGTATAATTCGGGGTTTAAGCTGTCGTTTTTTACTAATTCGGTACATTTAGCAACCACCTCGTTATAATCGCCTTGGATTAGTAGGGCATCGAGATTGTTGATATCTTTAGTTTGAGCAAATGTTGAACTGCTTACCAAAAAAACAATAGCTAATAGAATAGAAGTGCTGATTTTTTTCATAGTATTTTTATAAAAAGTTAACGGGATAATCAAATTTAGTAAAATTCTGATTACCCCGTTATGATTGTTAACCGGTTTGGTTTATTGAAGAACGAAGGTTATAGGAAACGTATATTGAACATTTACTTTTTTACCTCTTTGTTCACCTGGGGTGAAATCGCCTAATAGTTTCATGACTCTAATCGCTTCATTTTCTAAATCTTTATAGGCTTTGTCAATTTTAGCATCTTCACCAGGTTTGTATTTCTTTGATTCAAATTTACCATCCTTATTCATTGCTAGAGCAGTAACAACAAGTTCATCGTTCGTTTCTTTGCCTGAAGGGCTTATAACCTTAATGTCTTTTATTTTACCCTTATCGGTAACAATGAATTGAAGAAATATTCGTCCTTGAACCCCTAATTCAGCAGCTGACTCAGGGTATTTCATGTTTTTCGATACATCTTCTCTAATATCTACCTCTCCGTTCCTGTATACAGGCATTTTTTCTACAACAGTAAATAGCTCTTCTTCCTGTGCAAGTGCGTTGATATTTGTTGACAGCACTAAACACATTGAAAGTATAAGAGGTAAAGAAAGTAGATATTTTGCAATGGCTTTTGAGCCCGATTTTTTTATAGTCATCATTTTGAGTCTGGTTTTAAGTAGTGAGTAATTAAAATTGTTGGTTACACCTAACCCAATTATACCTAGGCTTTTTTCAAATAGCAGGGTTTGGTATGCAACCTTGTCGTACCCTTTCTCAATAACTTTGCTGTCGGCTAAAAACTCGTGTTCCGATTTTATGGCCACCCGGATTAGCCAAATGAAAGGGTTGAACCACTGAACAATGGTTACCAATTCGAGAAGCATAACATCGAGCGAGTGGAGCTGCTCTTTGTGCGCCTTCTCATGAATAACCATTTCGGTGATATTCCCGCTCTCGTAGTCGGAACGCGATAGAAAAAGGATTGAGAAAAAGGTGAATGGTGATATGTTGCTATCAACCAGTACTGTCCTAAATCCATTGTATTGTACTTTCGGGAAACGAGCGTACAAGTAATAGACTCGAGAAAGCTTTTTAAGTAAGTGTAAAGTAAAGAAAACAGCTCCGCTTATATATATAATCGATAGTATACTAAGTGAATTGCTATTGCCAGCAATCATACCCTTGGCCGTAATTGTTATTGGCTGAAGGATATTGCTTATAGTTGAGTTTGACCTTCAAAAATATTAAACTTAAGAAGCGGCGCAAACATCGATATGGCAATTGAAAGAATTAGGTATGCCCTGTTCAGCTTGAAATAGGTCTCGTTTCGGAGAAGCAGCCAATACAGGCTGTAAAATACTGAAATTGCTACTGCCGATTTTAAAAGATATGCTTCCATAGTCAATATTTTACGAGTTCTTTTTTGTTTCAACCTGTTCCTGAAGAATTTTTATCATCTCCTCCATCTCCTTTAACGTAAGATTCTCGTTTCTTGAGAAGAATGAGACCATATTTTTATACGAGTTCGAGAAGTAGTTCTCCACAAACCCCTTCATAAAACCTTTTGTATAGATCTCTTTGGTAACGAGTGGGTAGTACTCATGTGTTTTACCATATGCGTTATGCCCAACAAAACCTTTCTTTTCAAGGATCCTGACAATAGTTGAAACGGTATTGTATGCAGGCTTAGGCTCAGGGAGTTTATCCATAACATCATTAACGAACCCTTTTTTGATATCCCAAAGCACTTGCATTATCTGCTCCTCGGCTTTTGTTAACTCTTTCATATAATACTATCAATTATGCCATCATTTACTTTACAATGCAAACATATAACTAAATATTTAGTTATGCAACTAATAGTATAGTTATTTTATAAATATTTATAGCATTACATTGTAAGTATTAGATAATGAAGTATATGTATATTTTACTCGGCAAACTCCTTGTAATGTTTCAGGAAATCTTCTTTTATCTTTTTAGGGATGTAGGTTAAGTTAGCATAAAGAGCTATGGAAAAGCTGACCACTAAAAACGATAAGAGAAAAGCTAAATAGAAATTGTATATATACCAATTTTCCAAAGAATTAAAGAAGTTAAAGATGTAAATAGGAAGTGGCAGTAAGAACGATGAACTTTGAAGGTAGTTCTTCTGTTGTTGAACCAACATGAAAGGAGTATTGTCTTTTACTCTAATTTTATACTTAACAGGGTATATCCAAATTGAGTAGTAAATAAAAAAAGGGATAAGTAAGATTATGTATGGAATGATTTTGTAAATGAAATTATGGATATTAAGTATTAATATGCAAAGAGTTACGGTTAGCACGAATGTTAGGATAATTTTGGGTAATTTATAAAACTCAAGGAAGTAATTCCAGTAATGCCAGCGATACTTCCGCCTAAGTTCTAATTCCTTTTGGGATTTAATTTTGCTAAAACCTGTTATCCCAAATTTGGAAAATGTGTTGTTCAAAGCATGCTCAAAAGTTAAGTCGGGATTTTGCTTCCATTGTTCTTCTATTGATGAGGCAATATGATCTACCAGTTCTTCTTGTAAATCATATTGATTAACGTAGTGCTGTTTGCAGAAAAGGAATAAAATCTGGATTTGTTCCGGATTGAGTGTTTTGATCATTTTATACAATTTTTGGGTCAAGTAATATTTGCATATTTTCAATATATACCCTCATTTCATCTAATAGAGAAATGGTTTCTTTTTTTCCTTTTTCGGTAATAAAGTAATATTTGCGAGTACGACCATTTACCTCAACATGCTCAATGCTAAGTAATTCGCTCGCTTCAAGCTTGTGAAGTAAAGGATATAATGCCCCTTCAGTAATTTTCAGCTCGCCAGCAGTGATTTTCTCTACTTCTCGTGTTATTTGGTAACCATACATTTTCCCATGCTCATGAAGCAGCTTTAGAATAATTGTGGCTAAACTTCCCTTGTAAAGTTGACTCTTTTTCATGGCCTAAAAGTAATAATAAAATACATAAGATAATTAGGTATTGTTGATTTTTTTTAAAGTCAACTTATAGAATTGAGTTTAAGCGCAGGATGTATTGATTTGTCTTGCTTTATAGCGTAGATTGTTTTTTAGCAAGATTGGATAAATCTCTGTAAGTTTATGTTGATACTTTTGTACTGAAGTTAACTTCCGAAACTTGTTTGAAACGAATTTAATTTATCAAATTGAAAATGACAGGAACTGAACAAACTTTAAAGACTTATCATGAGCGAATAAATGTGGTGATTCAGTATATCCATAATCATATTGGCAACAGGCTTGATCTCGATTACCTTGCAAGTATTTCGTGCTACTCAACGTTTCATTTTCATCGAATTATGAGGGCATATCTTGGCGAATCCATTGGAGCCTACCTTCAACGGACACGATTAGGTGTGGCTGCGCAGCTGCTTAGGGTAACCGATTTGCAGGTGGCTGAAATTGCTTTAAAGGTTGGGTACGATTCACAAGGTTCGTTTAATAAGGTTTTTAAGCGAAGGTTCGGGATTACTCCTGTTCAATTTAGAAACGACAGAGGTTTTCAGCTCCCGTTTCGTGAACCATTAAAAGAGAAAATAACAATGAAAAATTTGACTTTAGTGCCCGAGTATAGAACGACAACCGACTTAAAGGTTATATATGTTACAGCCATTGGCGCCTACGGCGACCATAATACTGAAAACGCATGGAAAACGGTTTGTGGTTTTGCAGGTAAAAAACACCTGTTTGGTCCCGATACCCAGTTTCTTGGTGTCAGTTACGATGATCCATCCGTTACCGAACCCGAAAAGTGTCGTTACGAGGCTTGTGTTACTGTGAAATTGGATGTTAAGCCCGAAGGGAAGGTTGGTTTTAAAACCATAAAAGGGGGAAAGTATGCTGTATTTAAGCTTGTTGGGCCATACACGCTACTTGCCCCATCGTATCAGTACATTTATGGCGAGTGGGCTCCCGGTAATAATGTCGAGCTTCGCGACGATCCTGGTTATGAGAAGTATATTAATACAGCCGATTCAACCCCACATGAAAAGCTGATAACTGAAATTTGGGTGCCTGTGAAGTAGGAGAGGAGTTGGAATGATGGAATATTGGAATAATGGGTAAGTTTGGGTTTGTCCAACTTTCCATTATTCCAGCATTCCTTTTATACTATGGGTTGTTTGGAAGCGAAAGGATAACAGACTTACTGGGCAAAACTTGTGGCTAGTCTTCTGCCCCAAACGGCAATCATGGCAAGTATTACTCTAGGAATAAGTAGCCACCATGCTGAAATACCAATTGCAGCAAATAGAACGAGATCTTCAAGGTTTGAGTGAGAGATAGCAATATGGTAGTTAAGCAAATCGGCATCTTGCTTAGCTATTCGGCCCGACTCAACTTCGTCAATCATTATGGCTGCTCCATATGCTAACCCCAGGAGGTTAGCTGCTAACCACATTAGAGTTGTTGATTTAGGCAGTCCCATTACTTTTAAAGCCGGGCTAAAGATTCTTGAGAGAAGGTTTGTGATTTTAAACTCAATCAATACTTTTTGGAGTATCATCAAAAGGGTGATAAGCACCACTATTTTAAGGCTTAGTTTTAATGATGACACAGTCCAGCTAGTTAGAATTTCCTTTAACGTTGGGTTGTCGAAATGCTGAATACCTAGCGCTGATTCACCCATTTGGGTTGGGAGCAAGTAGTTTAAAATTAAAGCGGCTACAAATGAAGTAGTAATTCTTAATACTACCATGTGCCATGCCTTAGAGCCTGTTTTCTTTTGAACTGTTGTCTCAACAATTAGGTT
>JBPXJX010000122.1:0-2573 GCA_051715525.1 Bacteroidales bacterium | reverse complement strand
TAAGAAAACGAAAGTCTACAAAACAATTTTTTTTGATCTCGATCGAACTCTTTGGGATTTTGATAAGAACATAGTTGATGCATACGTGATATTTTCTTTGATTTTAGCCTCGATAGCGTTTTCCCAGATATTAATACATTTATTAGAACCTATACAAAGCATAACGACTACTTATGGGAAAAGTACCGTTTGGGTGAACTTAAAAAGGATGTCCTTAGGTATAAGCGATTCGATTTAACCCTAAAGGATTATGGCATGAACGAACCTTTGGTCGTTAAAAAGATTAGCGATGAGTTTATTCGAATTTCCCCATTAAAAACAGCCCTTGTTCCTCATACTCGTGAAATTCTTGATTACCTAAAATCGAAGTATAAGTTGCACATAATTACAAATGGTTTTGATGAGGTACAATTTCCTAAACTCGAAAAATGTCATATTGCCTCATATTTCGATAAAGTAGTTACTTCTGAAACTTCAGGTTACCACAAACCTTGTCCCGAAGCATTTGGTTACTCCCTCTCATCTGTGAATGCTCGAAAAGAGGAGAGTATAATGATTGGCGACGATCTTGAAATTGATATTGTTGGTGCGAAAAAATTTGGAATGGATCAGATTTACTTTAATAGATTCAACAACCCCCATAAGGTTAAGCCAACCTACGAGGTTAAAGATTTAATAGAAATAAAAAAGATTCTTTAAGAATTTAGAATGGAATATCACTATCGGGTTTCCTGTTAGTCTCAAATCCAAAACCTTCGTTTCCGCTTATTCCATCCTCATTCATCCGCGACTTAAAGGTTACAGCAGGTGAAACCTCAGGAGCACTTGATTTGGTTAAGTATCCTGAGTAATCAACATCATCCAAATCCGAGAATCGGGCCATTTCCTTTTGAAAACGAAGCTTAATATCGCCAACAGCACCGTTACGGTGCTTAGCAAGTATAATTTCGGCTAACCCTAGTAACGAGTTACCCTCTTCATCCTCTGTAAAGCCATAGTACTCAGGGCGGTGAATAAAAATCACAACGTCGGCATCTTGTTCAATAGCGCCCGATTCGCGAAGATCCGATAGCTGTGGGCGCTTGTTGCCACCACGAGTCTCAACCGAACGATTCAGCTGCGAAAGGGCTATAATTGGAACATTTAATTCCTTTGCAATGGCTTTTAAAGAACGCGAAATGGTACTAACCTCCTGCTCTCTATTTCCCTTTGTTTCGGTTGGACCGGTCATTAATTGAAGGTAGTCGATTACGATTATGCCAATGTCATATTGTGCTTTAAGCCTACGGCATTTCGCTCTAAACTCAAATATCGAAAGGGCAGGTGTGTCATCAATAAAGATTTTAGCATCGGTTAAATCCTTTATCTTTACAACAAGTTGAGTCCACTCGTGAGGATCGAGTTTTCCATTTCTGATTTTCTCAGATGAAATGCCTGATTCGGCAACAATTAAACGGTTTACAAGTTGAACACTCGACATCTCGAGCGAGAAAAATGCAACTGCTGTTTTATGATCAACAGCCATTTGGCGAGCCATTGAAAGTACTAAAGCTGTTTTACCCATCGAAGGACGAGCTGCCACGATAACCAGATCGGACCGTTGCCAACCCGAGGTCATTCTATCCAAATCTGTAAAACCGGAGGGAACACCACTTAGGCCATCCTCACGCTTACCCGCCTCTTCGATGTTTTTTAATGCTTGCTTAACAAGCATATTAATCTGAGCGGTTTCTCTTTTAATATTACCTTCGGCAACTTTGAAAAGCTCCATTTCGGAGTAATCGAGCAAATCGTCAACGTCAATGGTATCGTCGAATGCACGATTCTGAATATCGGATGAAACTCGTATCAGCTCGCGTTGTATGTATTTTTGGGCTATAATTTTAGCATGGAACTCGAGGTGGGCTGCTGAACCAACTTTTGATGTTAATTGGGCAAGGTAAATAGGCCCACCTACCTCATCAATTAAGTTTTTTTTTCGAAGCTCCTCTGAAATGGTAAGAAGATCGATTGGCTCTAGACGGGTTGATAAGTCAATAATGGTTCGAAATATGGTTTGATGGCTCTCCTTATAGAAGCTCTCGGGTTTAAGAACATCTAAAATGGAAATCACGGCATCCTTTTCAACCATAATTGCTCCAAGTACAGCCTCTTCGAGGTCGAGTGCTTGTGGAGGGATTTTTCCAATCTCAAAATTCGCTAGATTTTGTTTAGGGAATTTAGCGTTTGTGCGTCTTTCAGCCATATTGTAATCTTTACCACAAAAGTAGAATTGAACTTTGAATTTACCCCTTTTTTTTAGTAAAGATTATTAACATTGATAAAAATAATCTATCAAACAATGATTTAATTGTAATTGCATGGATTCGGATATTTATCTCTTAATTTTTCTTAACCTCAACTTTAATATTAACCTTAACAATTTATATTCTTTATCTTTGTTATATATTGATAAACCATCGTTGTTATATGAAGAAGATTAGTTTATGCATATTGTTTTTTGCAATTTTATTCTCTGGCTGTAATAGTAATAAGGATAAAATTGATTTAAGTAAGATAAATGTAAAGGTCGA
>JBPXJX010000121.1:0-1424 GCA_051715525.1 Bacteroidales bacterium | reverse complement strand
AATGAGAATATTATTAAAAGTTGGTTCTATATGATTAACCAAAAATAGAATTTTATTGAATTACTTTTATTAGATTGTTTTTGAAAAGGTTGGTTTAAGTTTTTTTATAATTTTATATAATAATTCTAATCCAAAATAATAATGAAAAAAATCTTTAGTCTACTAATGCCAGCAGTTAGCTTGTTGGTTATTGCTTGTTCTTCAAATAAAGAACAGGATTTAAAAATTGAATATGAAAAGTATACTCTACCAAATGGTTTAGATGTTATTCTTCATGTTGATAAATCGGATCCAATTGTGGCCTTTGCAGTGCAATACCATGTTGGTTCGAATAGAGAAAAAACTGGACGTACCGGATTTGCTCACCTTTTTGAGCATATGATGTTTCAGCAATCAGAAAATGTACCTGAAGATCAATTTTTTAGCATTATTCAAAATGCTGGCGGTACATTGAATGGTGGTACAAGCAACGATCAAACAACCTATTTTGAGATTGTTCCTAAAAATGCTTTGGAAACTATCCTCTGGATGGAATCGGATCGCATGGGCTATATGATTAATACAGTAACCAAAAAAGCTTTTGCTAACCAGCAAAATGTTGTTCAAAACGAAAAACGTCAGAGTGATGATAACCAACCATATGGACATACAAGTTGGGTAATTGGAAAGGCATTATACCCCGAAGGGCATCCATATAATTGGCAAGTTATTGGCGAAATGCAAGATCTTTTCAATGCAACTGTTGAGGATGTAAAAGAATTCCACGGTAAATATTATATACCAAACAATGCTACCGTTGTATTGGCTGGTGATATTGATATTGCTGAAGCAAAGAAGTTAATTGATAAGTATTTTGGTGAAATACCAAAAGGGAATGACGTTACAAACCTTAGCCCAATACCTGTTTCTTTAACTGAAACTAAGAAATTATTCCACGAGGATAACTTTGCAAAAGCACCTCAGCTAACTATGGTATGGCCTACAGTTCCTCAGTTTACAAAAGATTCATATGCATTACAGTACCTTGCTCAACTGCTATCACAAGGGAAAAAATCTCCAATGTATAAGGTAATTGTAAAAGACAAACAATTTGCCTCTTCGACACCAACTTATAGCAATAATCAAGAAATTGCTGGAGAATTTACCATTAGCATCACCGCATTCCCTACAATAAAATTAGGTGATGTTGAAAAGGCCGTTTTTGAATCTTTCGAAAAATTTGAAAAAGAAGGAATTACCGAAGACGATGTTGAAAGAGTTAAAGCGAGTCTTGAAACAGACTATTATAACGGTATTTCAAGTATACTTGGTAAAGCGTTTCAATTAGCAACTTATAATGAGTATGCAGGTAATCCATCATACTATAAGGATGAAATTGCAACCCTAAAATCGATTACTAAAGAGGATATTGTTAGGGTTTACAA
>JBPXJX010000120.1:0-8738 GCA_051715525.1 Bacteroidales bacterium | reverse complement strand
TTTGGCTTGGGAAGCTTTCATCGCCAATATTGATATTTACAGCGTTTTTTAAGCGACTTTGATTAAACTCATCGGGTGTGCGTACATCAACAACAGGGGCGTTTGGCAACTCCGCCATTTTTTTCTGGAAATCAACAACACTTATGTTCTGTCCAACAACTGTTAACCCTATTACTAAAAAGTATAGTAGAGTGTATAATTTGATTTTTTTCATTTTAAACTGATTATTTCTTGTGAAATTATGCTTTTTGTAATTGGCTAACAATAAACTCTTTGCTTTTAACCCCAACAAATCGATCAACCTCTTTTCCATCCTTAAAAAGTATAAGAGTTGGAATGCTTCGCACTTTATACTTTTGTGCAAGCATCTGGTATTGCTCAATATTTACCTTACCAACACGATGGTTTCCATTTAACTCCGAGGCCACTTCATTTAAAACTGGAGCCATCATGCGACAAGGCGCACACCACTCAGCCCAGAAATCAACAATTACAATTTTATTCTTTGTTTGCTGCTGAAAGTTCTTATCCGAAAGTGTTAAAATATTTTTATGGTCGGCAACTAATGGTATGTTTTTCAATTTATAGCGACTATAAACTACTAGGAAAATTAAGGCTCCTACAATTGTGCCTACTATGATTAATGTGGTTTGCATGATTTGCTTAGTATAGTTAGTAATAAAATGTTCTTTTTCTGAGACCTCCTTATATATAACTTGATAATGATTAGCCTACCGAGTTCAATACATAGTTAGAGATTACTCTTTAATTAGATCGAAAATATCTTTAGGAGCCATATCATTCTCAGCGGCTATGTCCTTTAGGCTTTGTTCTTTTGCTGCCTTAATATTTTTCTCTTTTAAAATTCCCATTACTTTATCAATATCTAAATTATTCTCCTTCACAAACTCTTCAAGCGTCTTTCTTCCAATACCGCTACCAACCATTCCAACAGGGCCTTTTTTTGTTATGATGTTGTATATGTCGATTGGGGGAATATTATTCTTTAAGCCAATGGATGAAAGTGTTTCGTTGGGACCATCAAACTTTATCTTGCTTGTATTCAACTTATTCATAATTTTTTCGATGGAGATACTATCGAGTTTTGCAGATAGTTCAATTAAAGTAAGAAGTTCAGCATGGGGAATTGGGGGTGCTGTTTCAGTTTTCTCCCAAGACTCTTTAAGATAACTACCAAAGTCCATAACTGAACTAAAAGGAGGGATTGAATACATAACCCCAACAAAAATTAGAGCAGTAAAACTTGTTGAAATATAGAATTCCCTCTTTTTGTTCAAGCCTTTAACAGTTTTGCTTTTTAAATAATTCCAAAAAGTTTTCCAGTTAATTGTGAATAGGTGGAATATTGATAGAATTACAAAAAGAAAGGAAAAAATTGTATGAATAGCCTGCCAACTCTCCTTATTAAAACCCAACAACTTCCAATTATTCCAATTTGCCACTCTTCCTGCAGGTGCCAAGTAAAGCACAATACCTGTTAAGAAAATTATTATAAATGAATACACTAACCCTATACTGATAAATGCTTTCCAACTAAATTTGTTTTTTTCCGTTTTCATAGTTTTCATATTTAGTGTTTGGTTCTGTTTATTTAAGAAATCTGATTCACATTGCTTGTTATTGCTTCAAACTCTTTATCCAATATTGACGTTATTTGTTGTTTGTTTTGAATACTCGAAGTTGCTTTTACGACCTTCCCATTTTTGTAATAAATGGTAAATGGAATTCCTGTAAATCCTTTTACCTCAGGTAAAGTTCGAATTACAGTCGATTCAGGATTATCAAATTCCATATCGTAAAATTTAACATGTTGGTATTCATTCTCGATACTTTCTGCAATTCCATATACAGGAATACACATAGGTCCCATACGACCACAAATAATCATAACATTCTCGTTTTCATCGATTATTTTGGCATAATCTGCAGCCGTTTCAATATGCTTCAAGTTAGTGTATAACATAGTTCAGTTGTTTTAACATTACAAAGATAGGTTGCCCAAAACCGTTACCGAAGGAATAACTCAAAGGGTACAACAGCTCATAAATTGAATGAGAACAACTTTTTTATTGAATTAGATTAACTTTGCATCATACTTTAGCATTTAGATGATGAAACCCATAGTTGAAACCGATAGCGATTATATTTGCGATATTCAGGCTCCTTGTTTTCAAATGCTTAGTCCCGAAGAGGTTGAGTTTGTTCGGGCAAGCAAAACGCAGGTGCTTTTCCGTAAAGGCGATAATCTTACCAAACAGGGTGCCTTTGCATCGTATGTACTATTCGTTATTAAAGGGTTAGCTAAGCAATATATCGAAGGAGATTCAACTAGAAACTATAACCTCCGTATCATTAAACCGGGAGAATTTGTAGGACTCTCTGCTGTTTTCACAAAAAACACGTTTAACTACTCATCGATTGCAATTACTGATTGTCAAGTTTTACTAGTTGAGAAGGATGCCATTGGCAAGGTTGCCAAGCAGAACGGTATGTTTGGTTTCAATATCATTAAAAGGTACTGCGAGCAAAACTCCAACCTATTCGATACGGTTAGAACCATAGTGTACAAACAAATGAATGGGCGTATGGCCGATACATTGCTTTACATTGATAATTTTAAGGCAGAAAACGAGGAGGTGTTTCAGTTACTTTCTCGTAAGGATATTGCCGATTTTGCTGGAATATCAACTGAAAGTGCTGTGAAATTGTTGAAAAGCTTTGAGAAGGATGGCCTAATAAAGCTGAATGAAAAGGACATAGAGATTCTTAACAGAGATAGCCTTGCCCAGATATCGAAAAGGGGATAAAAATTCATAACCACAAAGTTACACCAAGGATACACTAAGGAACACAAAGAATTTCTTATAAACTTTGTGTCCTTTGCAATGCACTTTGAAACCTTAGCGGTTTGTTTGTCAACAAAAAGTATTACTACAAATTCCCAACTACAGATTTTACTATTGCAAACGATTCATCAGTGGCTCCTTTAATAGCCTCAACTGCTGTAGCGCTCATTCCTGATGACATTGAAGCCATATTTAATAGCGCAACATAGGTTTTGCCATCTGCCTTCTCATAAACAGAAATACGACAAGGCATCATAACTGAAACAATCCTTTCGTCGCTTTTCTCGAGCATTTTGCCTGAGTACTCAGGCTTACAGATTTCAATTACCTGTACTGGTCTCACCTCTTTTCCTGCTTTAGCAAGCGATTGCTGCAGGTTATGAATAGCAGGGTTTTGCCATTCTTTAAGAGCAGCAGCGGCAACAAGCTTTTCAACGGTTGTTTCCACATTGAATGGGCTAACGTGTTCGATGATAATCTGATTTGTACTCATAGCAATATTGTTTTTAGTGATTAACTCAATTCCTTTGCAATGGCAATTGCAGCAATTGTTCCATCGGCAACAGCCGTAGTTATTTGCCTATACTTTTTGCTAATAACATCGCCTACAGCGTATACATCTTTCATGCTGGTTTGCATATCCTCATCGGTTTTGATGTATCCCCACTTGTCAAGTTCAAGTTTATCCTTAAACAGTTCGATATTTGGCTTCATTCCAATAAATACGAAAACACCATCGCTAACTAGTTTTCGCCTTTCCTTCGTTTTGAGATCTTCTATCTCAGTTACAATCTTATCGCCCTCGCGAACAAACGCTCTGGGTTCATGCTCAAAAAGAGGATTGACTTTTGGATTTACAAGCAATTTCTCTTGGGCTTGCTTATTGGCTGTAAAAGCAGCAAATTGGTGTACAATTGTAATTTTGCTTGCAAACTTGCTGATAAAATCGGCCTCTTCAACGGCAGAGTTTCCTCCTCCAATAACAACAACCTCTTTATCGCCATAGTATTTTGCATCGCAAGTAGCGCAATAGGAAATTCCTTTACCTTTATACTCTTTCTCGCCCGGAATGCCCATTAAATTAGGCGATGTACCCGTTGCAATGATTATCTTTTTAGCCTTTATCGTCTCAAATTCATCAACAACAATCTCTTTCTTTTCTAAATCGATTTTTGTAACATCAACGGCAACTTTATAAATAGTTCCGCACTGCTTGGTTTGCTCCGACATGTTATGTGATAGCATATATCCGGGCTGAGGATTAACAAATCCTGGATAGTTTGAAACCTCGTGGGTTGTAGAAACTTGTCCACCAGGCAAAGCAATATCAATAAGAGCAGTATTTATTTTAGCTTGACAAAGGTACAAGCCTGCTGTAAGGCCTGCTGGACCTGCACCAAGAACAACCACGTCATACTCAGATAAAGCTGGCTTAATATGTGATTTGATCTCTTTAACCCTATCAGCAGGTAACATGCTATCGAGCTGATTGATGATATCGCTTCGCTTAATTCCACCCGACATGGTCTTTTCAAGTTGAACTCCATTATCAAAGAATACAAGCGTTGGAGATGATTTCACACCTAACTTTTCAGCCAATGGCTTATTTTGCTGGCGAAACATCTTTATAAACTTAATATCGTTTCCATAAAGACTCGCCAATCCTTCAAATTTTGGGGCTAATGCCTCGCATGGTGGGCACTCCGTTGAATAAAAATCAAGCACCACCTTGCCCCCGGCAAGAACTTCGGTTTCAAACTCTGTTGAAGTTATTTCTCTCATATATAATTTTTTTAATTTCTTATTGCTTTAATAGGATCGTTATTATGAACCCTATCCTTAACTACCAAGGTAGTTGTAAATGACTTTATTTGCTTTTGAAAAATAATATCGTGACCAAGGCATAAGCCCATAGTAATCGTAAAATCGACATTCTCGCTGTTTATCTGCTCAGCTTGCGCCAAAGGGTTGCATGATACTCTATGGTTTTTGGTTTCCATATTCACTTCCGATTGCTTGAATCCTCCGGTTGTACATGATACTGGGAATATTTTGAAACCCGATTCACGGAAGATTTGAGTTACCAATGCTGCATCGAGTTCCATACCATAACAGTAAGCAATTCCGATTCGTTGAAAATTCATATCCTTCGAAAATTCAATCACCTCCTGCAATCGCGATAACGTTCCTGCCCTACCATTATCAACAAGGTTTGCAGCTGCTTGAATAATCTTTTGATTATCTGGCAGATGATATTTCTGAATCAACTCGTCAGCATCAAACTTCTGAGCGCTACACGATACTGTGGTTCTGCAACTTTTAGTATTACATTTTGTACAATCCATGCTATTCAAAGTATGAAGCAAAACCTAACTCAAGCAATTCTTTCACTGGGCGACAATCGGTGGAGCACACATTACCCGTTCTGTTTTTTGCCACAGAGCCACATCCTCCTCCACAAGCCAGCTGCATGCTGCACGAGCTACACTCGCTAATTGCTGTAACATCTCTACTCTCCCAAGCATTAATCATATCCTCTTTCTTTGATACTTCAGGAAAGAATGTACCTAACGATTCATCGGCCTTGCCAACAGTTGCTGTACATGAGTAGATATGCCCAGTATAATCAAAAGCCCATTCCGATTTGCATGCAGGGCACGAGTCGAATAATGGTTCAGGCAGGCTGCCGTTTTCCGAAAGAAATTTTGAAATGGAATATGCAGGTTTATAAAAATCAACAATGTAAGGATGCTGCTTTAACAACTCGTAAAGATTTTCATATAGCGAAACCCTGCTAAATAGTTTATCGGGCGACGATTGGCAATGATGAAGCTCATAGTTACGACCGATCTGCGTTTTAAAGTAAGAACTGGTTGTCCAACCCTTATCAATAGCAAAACGAGCAAGTTCAGGAAGATTGTCAATATTCTCCTTATCAACCACCATTCTAAGGTTAACCGTTAGATTGTTGGCAATACATGCATCGATGCCTTGTACAATTTTATCAAAAGTACCTGCGCCTCCTTTTAAAAACCTACGGTTATTATGGATTGTAGCAGTTCCGTCGAGCGTAATCTGAATCTCACGAACTCGTCCCTGTTTCAAAATATCAATATAGTCAACAAGAGTATACCCATTTGTAACAAAGCTCAAATCAAGCTTAGCCGCATTCGATTTCTCAATCATATAGGCAATTAGCTCCTTTTGCTTGGGCGAATTCAATAAAGGTTCGCCTCCAAAAACCGTGACATACTTCTTTCTTCCAGCAAATTCGCTTTGGATATACCGAAAAAAGGCATCAACAATTTCATTATCAACAGCACCTTTTGCGGGAGCATACTCATCCTGATAGCAGTACGAACAGGCAAAATTGCAGCTGTAGTTTGGAACGAAAAAAAGCTGAATTTCATCATCTTCGCGACTATCGACAAAATCGAGATATTTACTTCTATAGATTTTAGCCTCCTCCTTTTCATCAACCCAATAACCCTTTTCCGAAAGTTCCTTTAGGAAATCATCATCAACGGATTGGTTGTTTTTAGCCCTATTAATCTTTTCAGCATCAATAGAATCAATAATATCGGCATTCCCCGAGAGAAGGTTTACAATAAAATAGTTCTCCGAGTCCTTAATCTTCGAGAATATGTTGTGTTTAGAAAAAATCATAATGTTTGAGTTAATGATAAAAGAACCAAGAATTGAAGATGCGATAAATGCCCTCTAATTCTTGGTTCTACCAAAACTAATCGTGGCAGCCAGCAACTTTCTTCGACACTTTAGCACAGCACTGTGCTACTTTTGCCACAACTTCAACCTTGTTTTTTTTGATTAAACTTTTCATTTTAAAATGATTAGAGAATTATATGCTATTAATAAACATTATAGCCAACTTTTAACTTTAACTAGTGCCCGCAGCTGCACTTACATGATGGTTTCTTTGCAGCGATAGTCCAGCTAGCAACCTTTATTTTACCTTTATCGTAAGGTGCCGACTCCTCAATTATCTCGACCGTTGAAAACCCAGCATTTTCAAGATGTTTTAAATACTCATCGCGAGTAACTGACCCAGCCCAACATTCAGCAACAGCCGTTGGGTCGTTTCGATACTCTTCGGGTACTGGGCTTGTTGAGTAGATATCACTTATTACAAACCGTCCTCCACCCTTCAGAATTCGATATATTTCGTTCCAAACAGCCTGCTTATCCGATGCATGATTGAGCGTACAATTGGATATTACCAAATCTGCAACTTTGGTGGGTAAATCAAGCTTTTCAAGTTCGCTTTTAACAAACTTAACATTTGTAGCATTGAATTTCTCAGCATTTTTACGTGCTTTATCAAGCATTCCATCTGAAATATCAATACCATAAACAAAACCGGTTTCGCCAACCGATTCGGCCATTCGGAGAACATCTGTACCACGACCACTCCCCAAATCAACACAAACCTCACCTTTAAGCGGTTCGGCATAATTAATTGCACCGCCACATGATAGGCAGCAATCAGACTCTGCCAATTCGCTATATCTGCTATTTATCGCTTTTACTTCCATTTTTATAAACTATATAAAATTACGTTGTTTTTAAATGCACTGCAAAATTAGTGTATCAAAAAATACTTATAGAAATTAGTTAATAGCAATGGAACAGCAAACAAATTGAATTTGGACAATTTTTTTATTGAAGTAGATTAAATTTTTGTTGACATTATTTCAAAATAACAGTAAAATAAGGTAGTCCAGAATATTTCATTTCATCTATGAATATAACCTTTAACAAACCTTAATATTAAATCTCAAAAAGTTCGATTAAAAAGTTTGCAATTGAATTAGAAATAAACTTACTTTGTATCTCAAAGAACTTTTGATACATATCTATATGAGCAATCAAAACGAACACTTAAAAGATTTGCAGGAGATAAGATCGATAATGGAGCGATCGTCGAAATTTATCTCTCTTAGCGGACTATCAGGGGTATTTGCAGGAATTGTTGCTTTACTGGGTGCGCTTGCTGTTTATATCTATCAGCATGAGTTCTTTTTTAGCAGGTACCAAAATCAAGGCATTTTCCTCCGCGATGATTTAATCAGCGGTACCGAACTTCATAATTTTATAATCTTTCTTTTTACCGATGCAATTATTGTTCTTATTCTAGCATTAGGTTCTGGAATATTCTTCACCACCCGAAATGCGCGTAAAAAAGGCCTTCCCTATTTTGATGCCACTGCAAAGCGAATGCTTATAAACCTATTCATCCCATTAGTAACAGGAGGATTATTCTGTATAGCCTTACTTTACCATCATCTGGTTTATTTAATTGCCCCATCAACATTGATATTCTATGGGCTTGCCCTTGTTAATGCCAGTAAATTTACTTTAAACGATATCAAGTATCTGGGTTACTGCGAGATTGCGCTGGGGTTATTAGCCATGGTTTTTGTAGGCTACGGCCTGATTTTTTGGGCATTTGGGTTTGGGGTTTTACACATCGTTTACGGTTCAGCCATGTACTTTAAGTATGAAAGAGCTACTAGTAAATCTGAATAAGCATTTCGAAAGCCGCATAAGGCTTGGCATCATGTCGGTGCTGATGGTTAACGATTGGGTTGATTTCAATACCATGAAAGAGGCCCTTAACGTTACCGATGGCAACCTGGCTAGCCATATGAAAGCACTTGAGGCCGAAAAGTATGTTGAGGTTAAGAAGCAATTCCTCAATAAGAAACCGAATACAAGCTATCGTGCAACTATCGAAGGCCGTAAGGCTTTTGAGGATCATCTTACTGGGCTTGAGAAATTGATTAATACTGGAAAATAATTTTTTTTATTCACATACTTTGTTTTTCAAAGTACTTTTAATAACACATAAAA
>JBPXJX010000119.1:0-2488 GCA_051715525.1 Bacteroidales bacterium | reverse complement strand
TTTTATTAAAACAATTTTACCAGCATATATTGAAGTTTCAATCTTTTTTCCAAATTTATCTGGAAGACTAACATGGTGAAATTGCTCTCCTATCAATCTATTTTTTAAGCGCAATAGCGATATTATTGATCGATTTAGCTTTTGTCCTTCATAAGATGATAAAAGACTAGTATCAAAATTTGATTTTAGAAGGTTAATTTGATTTAAAGAAAGAATTTTATTTGTTGCCAAAAAGTATAGTGCAAGTTTGTTTTTAGGATTTTTTGTGATAAAACTATCTAATAAATTATAATGCAAATTTCTTTTTTCTATAGTAGAAATATTAAGTGTTTCTACTTTCGCTAAGGATTTTTCGAATAACTGCCTATTGACTTCGATAACTGATCCCTTAATACTGTCAAGTTCAAAATATGTACGTTTTGTTTTATTCTCACTATTGGTTTCAATTTTACTATTCAAGTAAATTAATGTAGTTGGATTATCGATATAAAATTCAACTATATTAGTATTTTCGCTAAAATGTAACCTACATAATATTGGAAGTTTTGTTTTTAGATTAAACTGGAAGTGCCCATTAGCAATTACTGAACTTAGACTATCTTTAGCATTTATATTTCCATCAAAAAATAAAAATATTTTATCAGGGTATGTGCCATTAATTTTACCACTTATCGAAATATCTGTGGTTTGTGAGTACAATGAAAAATTGGTAAACAAAACTATTAAAAAAGCAATAATGAAATTCATGAAATTTTATTTAAAATCAAAAATGATATAAGTATTCTTCACTTATATCATTTTTGATTATGAAAATTCTTATAAATCAACCCCTAACACTTCTCGCATTTACAATCAGACCTCAATGGACTAGGGCAACCGAATCCCCATTCTTTTGCTCCTGCAGTACATTCATAGCATTGTGTTGTTTCATCTTCAATATTCCCACCTAAAATTTTCTTCTGAGCATTCTTAGGTAAAAGGAAGCCTAAATTTTCGACTTTCTGTTTCATAAATTAAATTTTATGCTATTTTTATTTTATAAATAGCGGTTACATAAAGAGTTTCTGCAGCTTTAAGCATCAGCAGATTATTGGCTTGCCAAACCACTCATTCGCGATTAAGTGTAGTACCATTTGGCTTTTCTTTTCGGGTACTAATCGAAAAGAAATATGTTTATTCTTTCTCATGAAAGAAAATAATTAATGTCCTTTATTTGATATCCTTTTGGTAATAAAAAACCATCAATAAAAATAGTTGGAGTGTATTCAATTTTCACTTTTTCACACCAATCTTTCATTTGATTGATTTTGTCTGTCTGTTTATCTAGTTCTCCATTCATTGGGTATTTGTTGGCAAAAACATCATATTTCTTTTCTTTAGCCAAATACCAATCGTCAAGTGCTGTTTTAGTAAGATTTTCATCTCCTTTTTCAGATATAGCTAATAAATGTTTAACAGGTTTTGTACCTCTATCATTCTCCTGGTTAGTTGCTGTAAAAATAATTCTTGCCTTTACATCTGAGTTATGTTCAATGATTTTCTCTATCTCGGGATGAGCTGTTGAACAAGGGCCACAATAAGGGTTGCAAACTTTGATAATCGTATGTTTTGCATTGGGGTTACCAATTGTTATACCTAATTCACTCGTAGAATGTTCTAAAATAGATGGCTGAGTTTTAAGCAACGACCAAAATACTTTATCGTTATACTTTAGCATTGAGTAACTTCTCTTTTCGTACTTTGCTAACTGCAAACTTTTCAACAAAGGCTTTAATAAAAACCAAGATATTGAAGGAATTAACAAAGAGTAGAATGCAAAAATGAGATTGTTTGCAAATACTGCTGTTGTTTCAGAAAAGGATAAACTATTATTTGCTATAACCAATATTCCTTCAGCCAATAAAACCGCCTGCACTATTAAGCAGAGTACACACCACTGCTTGGCTACATTCCATTGGTAATAAATAGAGAAAATGATATAGGGTAGGGCTAATAAGGAGAATAGACTTAAAACAGGCAATGCCGTATTAATATCAGCGGGCACTGAGAATAGTAATGACCCTGCAAAATATACAAAGCCAACTTCACTCCAGGTTACCTTGCCTCCTAGCGTTGCAGCTTTGGTATTTAAGACAGCACTGCAATTGGCTTTCTGTATGCCTGAACAGATTTGTTTCAATAAAGGGTTGCCTTTATCTATATCATACCATAGTAATAAAACAGATGCAATTAATCCAATTAACTTAACTAATAAATATAACGTGGGTATAAGGGTTATGGAACCATACAAGTATGGAATGAATAAAGAAGCCAGAATTCCTATTGGGATTAAACCATAAATGGCTATTTTATAATACTCCCCAAATTCGATACCAAAGTATCAGGATGTTAAGTTAATGATTGGTTGTTAAAACTGTAGTAAATTTTTGTGATTTAATGGATTGTTCAAATCTGTCATTGGGTGTTTGTTTAGTAGTGTGATGTATTT
>JBPXJX010000118.1:0-2596 GCA_051715525.1 Bacteroidales bacterium | reverse complement strand
TAGCGAAATGGTATCTAGTTTTGTGAAATAGTTTTATAGAATAAAATTTTAAAGATCTGAAGGCATGATATTCGAAGTTAACGATATCACTAAATGTAATACTGCGCATTGCGAAAAAAATTTTGACTGTTTGAATAAAGGCAATCAGGTTTGTTGTAAAGTAGAGAATTGTATAAGCAAAAAGGTTCATTTTGTAAACTTCTCAAATAATGTGAATTGCAACTATAAGTTGTCATTCGGTTACTCTTTTTTATGCACATGTGCTGTAAGAAAAGAGTTATTTAATAAGCATGGAGTATGATAATACCAATGAGCATATTATTAGGTTATTAAAATATTAATTTATCGTACATAACAAGCAGAATAGAGTTATGATTACAATTACAGGAGGTGTTATTTCAAAACATAAAGGCAATTCAGTTACTTACATCCCAAAATGTGAAAAATGTGGAAATGTAGATCATTTGGAAAATACTGTTACTTTAACAAAAGGAGTAACAGAAGTAACAACAAAAAGATGTTCGATTTGCGGGAATAACCAGATAATAAAAATGAAATTAATGGTTGAAGAAGAAGTTTAATCTAGTTTAATCGATTTCTGTTTAATATCATTGATTATTTCAACCGAGATTTGTGTAAAATCACTAATCACTATTGTTGTTTTAGGCAGTTCATTGATTAAATGTGTTGTTGTTAAGGCAATTACATTCATACCAGCACTCTGACCCGATAAAATGCCCGAAATTGAATCCTCAAAAACTACACAGTTTTCAGGTTTAACACCTAACAGGTTTGAAGCTTTAATGTAAATTTCAGGGTCAGGTTTCCCCTTTGTAATTCCTGATGCGTCAACAACATCATCGAATAGATTTCGAATTAATAAACTATCCAAAGTAAAATCGAGGTTACTTGTGGGAGCTGATGTAGCAACAGCTGTTTTTATTCCCAATTCTCTTAATTTGATTAGGAAAGGTACCAATCCTTTTACTGGAGCAATGTCTTTTTGATATATTTCACGATATATTGCCTCTTTCTCTTCACCAAGAGAGTTAACCTGATTCAGAGTAGGTGGATTACTCATTAACCCATTGAGAATATCAAAGTTATTCTTACCAAAAAACTTGGCCCTAAAAGATGCTTCATCGAACTGGAAACCATGATTATTGCAGAAGACTTCCCATGCCTTAACATGGAAAATATGATTATCTACAATAACACCATCCATATCGAAGATGGCTGCCTGAAATTTATAATTTTTTTTCACTATTTTTAGGCTTGAAATTTGTTGCACAATATTCGTAATTTATTTTAAAAAAAAGAGATGAAGCGGATTATTACACTTTATATTCTCATTGTTGCTTTTAAAAGCGTGGTATTTGCACAAAATAGCGGTGCCTATATTGTTACCTCTCCCGATACGGTGAACATTGGTGAAATTGCCTATACTGAGCTGAACGACGACCATGGAAAGGTTGAAATAAAAGTGACCAATAAGGGAAATGCGCCATTAGTAATAAATACTGTAGAGGGATGTTGTGGTACAAATATTAAGGAATGGCCAAAGGCACCTATCCTACCCAGTAAATCAGCTTTAATAAAAGTTGAATTTAGGATTGAGCCACGACCACAAGTTATTAGTCGAACTGTAACAATAAAATCAAATGCTAGCAATGCTAAGGTGCAAAAGGTTCATATAACGGGTGTTATTATTGAAGCAAAAGCTAAAAATGAGATATCCCTCTAAATTTAATAGGGAAATTTGCTTAAAAAGTATCTTATTTAAGTTAATAATCCCTTATCTCAAAAACAACTGACTATGAAACCTTTATATTTAGCTTCAATCCTTACACTAGCATTTCTTTTCGGATGTACACCTGAAAAGGTTGATTCTCAAAAGTTCTGTGATGAGCTGATGAAAGCTGATCGCGATTTTAGCTCATATTCAGCCCAACATGGTAAAAACGCTGCATTTTTAAAGTTTGCCGCCGAGGATGTTACTTTTCTTTCTGAGAATACATACCCTATGGTTGGAATTAAACTTTTAGAAGAACGACAAACAAGAAGAACTGATTCTACGTATGTTTTAACCTGGGAGCCTATATTTGCTCGTGCTTCTCAATCAGGCGATTTGGGCTATACTTATGGTACTTGGAAACTTCTATTAAAATCAGATTCAACAAAGAATAGCGAAGGTACTTATGTTACGTTCTGGCAACGACAAAGTAATGGCGAGTGGAAGTATGTTCTCGATACTGGTCATGAGGGTCTAGGAGAAAAATAATTTGAAAATGAAATAATTTGAAAATTAAACGAATAACTTTTTAGTTACATTTTTTAATTAGCCAATTTTCAAATTATCAAATTGATCATTTCTTCAAATAATCCTTAAATAGTTTCTCAAACTTTTCAACCTTAGGATTAACTACCATTTGACAGTAAGGTTGTTTCGGGTTGTTTTCAAAATAATCCTGATGATAGTTTTCGGCTTTAAAAAAGTTTTTTTGAAGTTCGATTGTAGTTACAATAGGGTCACTCCAAATACCAGCCTTACCTAGCATCTCTTTAATTTCAGCTGCAACTTTTTTTTGATTCTCGA
>JBPXJX010000117.1:0-4132 GCA_051715525.1 Bacteroidales bacterium | reverse complement strand
TTTTATTTTCTCGTATGCCTCATTTATTTTTTTAAACTTTTGCTCAGCATTCTTTCTAACATCCTCACCTAAATAGCTAACCTTATCGGGGTGATGTTTTACGGCAAGTGAACGATATGCTTTTTTAATCTCATCGTTACTTGCAGTTGGTTCAACCTCAAGTATAGTATAATAGCTATCATTATTAACAATAAACATCGCCTTTATCGATTCATAATCTTGCGATGTAATATCTAAAAAACCTGCAATATCACGTATTACCTTTTCCTCTTCAACGCTTACTATGCCATCGGCATAGGCAACTCCAAAAAGTAGGTGAAGTAGTTGTAAACGCGATGAATAATCAACATTATCACGAATCTGGGAGCAAACATCTTTAAGAGGAACCTGCTGCTTTAGGATATCTCGAAGCAATATCATTGCCTCTCTTGAGGCATCTAATCCGAAATTATCGAGGAAATATTTCTTTACAAAGTCGAGTTCAGATTTCAGTACCTTACCATCGGCCTTCATTACAGCTGAAACTAAGACCAAAAGACTTACAATAAAACCATTACGACTCGATTCACCGGTATACGTCTTAGTATGAATCTCAGCGCTATCAAAGATTGAACCCAATGCAAAACCTAGTATACCGCCAATTGGGCCAAAAAACGCCCAACCTAAACCACCGGTTATCCATTTACCATATTTTCCCATTGCTTTACTAAACTTTAACTAATTCGTTAACTATTTTGATAACTTGGGGAAGTAATAGCTTAACCCCATCATTTTCTATAATATAATTGCTTCGTTTAATTAGCTCCTCTTGAGCAAATTGGTTATTCATTCTATTTAATATCAAATCTTTACTTAGCCCATCACGAGCAATAATTCTATCAATTCGAACATCAACAGGAGCAACAACTGAAACTGTTTTATCAACTCCTTTATCAGCTCCGCTTTCAAAAAGTATAGCTGCCTCCATAAAAACTACTGGCCTTTTTCTATTTACATCAACCCATTTGACAAATCTTTCAATTACTAAAGGATGAACAATTCCATTTAGCTTGCTAAGAAGATCAGGATAAGTAAATACAATCTCACCTAACTTTTTCCTATTCAGCCTTTTATCGATATAAATATTATCACCAAAAAGGGATTTAATTGCTTCTATAGCTTGGGCGTCCTGCTCAACAGCTAAATGTGCTTCTTTATCAGCATTAAACACAGGGTAACCCATTGCTGTAAGAATAGAGCAGACTAACGACTTTCCGCTACCAATTCCCCCTGTAACTCCCACCCTTATCATTTGCGTTTTTCAATAATATATTCTACATACTTGGGGCTATAATCGACCAACTTAACAAATTCGGGTATGTTAGAAAGTTTTACTTTTAGCTTTTTATTTAACGATGTGCTTATTTGATTATAATCAACATCTGCACTAAACATGGTTGGCAGTAATGTAAAGAATTTGCTTAATACGACATTACACTTAACGTCAACTGACTTAGGTATAAATAGAAGTTTAACGCTGTCGGGTTGGTTTTCTATACCCACTGGGACTTTAACTGTTATTTCGGTGTATTTCTCAACCGGAAATGTATAAGTTACATTACGATTCGAGAAGCTAACCTGGTTTATAGAGATTAAGCCTAAACTTTTTGTGATTTTTTGATCGAGTTTTTTAAACTTAACGCTTTTGGTTTTTACATTGTTTATGGTATCAATTATTGATTTAGGTCCACTTATTATAATTGAATCTGGTTCAATGTCCATACTACCACTTTGCATGTATTGCTGATCAAAATCGACTTCAACATCGGGTTTTACAATCACTTTTTTACTTACCATATCGGCAAGTTCAACATTAAGCGTATCGGGTTCAATCCCTTCAAGTAAAATCTCACTACCAAGCTGTTTAACCACGCTATTCCTTAACCGAAAGGTTAAAACAAACTGTTTTGCCTTTGCTCCCTCGAACGATTGGCTTAAATGTTTATTCAAATCTAACTCAATGGGCGAAAGTGCAGCCCCAAGTTTACATCTCAAAAGGGTGTACCCAAAGGCTTTAACCTTAAGCTGAATTTTTCGAGGAGGTTCTCCAACAAGCACTTTTCCTTTCGGTAAACTCTCGTATCGTATTGGGTAGCTTAGCGTTGTTGAGTACTCGTGACTCAACTTGCTCAGGTACCAAATTACAGTTGAAACAATTAAAAAGAAGATAAAGATAACGAGGCGTTGGTTGAAACGAGCCTTGTCTCTATCGAAGATGTGACCAAACTGACGAAGTAATGATGAATCCAATTTTATTGCATTTGATTAAAAAAAACAGAGTTTAAAGCAATTTGTTTAACCGCTCTAAACTCTGTAAAGGTATAAAATTTCTATTACTTCTGAGGTTGAATATCGGAAGAGTCGCGAACAATAGTACTCTTAACCACTTTCACCTTAACGTTTTCGTCGATTTCAACAACAACATACTCATCTTTTACTTCGGTAATTTTTCCATAAATACCACCTGCAATAATTACCTTATCGCCCTTTTGAAGTGACTCATGAAACTTACGTAGTTCTTTTTGACGTTTCATCTGAGGACGAATCATGAAAAAATAGAAAACTACGATGATAAGTACCAAAGGCAAAAATGTTGCTAATGGACTAGCTGTTTGTTGTAATGTTACAAAAAGTAAATTGTTCATTTCTGTTTATTTTTATGGTTAATATTTATTCGTTTATTCTTATTCACTTTTATTTTCCTTCAATAACATTCGCTTTTATCGTTACCGATTTATCGCGAATAGGAGAATTAGAGCGTACGGTTACTGACTTATACTGCGAGCCATACCATCCTTTACTGTCAAAAATTACCTCGATAGTACTCTCTTCGCCAGGCTTTAAAACTTTTTTAGCAATTTTAGGCTTAGTGCATCCACAATCGGGTATTAAATCTTTTATAATTAGCACATTATTGCCTGCATTGTAAAAATGAAAGGTTCGAGAAACGACTTCGCCTGATGTAATTGTTCCAAAATCGAAAAAATCTTCTTTAAATTTTAAATCAGCAAATTTGGTACTATCATTAACCAATGTTTCATCCGATTCGACTTGCAATTTTGGGGCATTACCGCACGAGAACGAGATAAAAAGAACGCCAATAAATAATAATTTTACAATTTGCTGTTGCATATAACGCTGTAAAAATAGAAAATTATTGCAAATCGTCATCAGATACAACTAATCGATCATCTTCCTCGCCGATAAGTCCACGACCCTGCTTAGCAACAAGGTTCTTCTTTCGAAGAGTTTGAATTATTTTATCGAGTACGCCATTTATAAACGTGCTGCTCTGCTCTGTGCTATAGTATTTGGCGATTTCAATGTATTCATTAAAGCTAACTTTTATGGGAATTGAAGGGAACTCCTTAATCTCAGTCAGTGCTAACTCCATGATAAGCACGTCCATGCTTGCAATTCTATCAACATCCCAATTCCGGGTATACTCCTCAATGAGCTTAACATTCTCATCGTGATTTTGAATCACTTTACGAAGTAACCTTTTAATATAGTCCTCATCGTCATCGCTACGATACATAGGAAATAGTGACGAAGAAGTAGGTTGATCTTCGCAAAATTTCTTTAAAGTTTTCACAGCCATGCTTAACATAAACTCCAAATCGTCATTCCAGTAGATGCTCTGCTCTTCGAGAAAAAGGTAAAGATCGTCAAAATCCTCCAACTCTTTTGTTAATACATTTATTATCAACTGCTTATCATCATTAAACGAGGAACTGGGTGATTCCATGTAAGCCTTAAAGTAGTCAGAAACAACAACTCGCTGATAAAGATTACGAACTATCTCAGGATACAAACCCCAGCTAACCTTATGCTTTGCTGAATATTCGGCCAAGGCTTCGTTTTCACGTAAAACCTTAACGAGCGAATTATCTATAAATTTTGTATTGGGGTTCAGATCCTCATCAGTAGGGACAAGCTTCTGCTTAGCTAAATTTATTTTACCTTCGGCATAATCAACTAAATCAATGGGCAGAAGAAGTAAATAGTGGTATAAATCGTAGGCTTTTTTAGTGCTTTTTTGCAACTCATTTTCAACATTGCTATGCGTTTCGTTCTCGCTTTTGAAGTAAGA
>JBPXJX010000116.1:0-3599 GCA_051715525.1 Bacteroidales bacterium | reverse complement strand
TTTCATTTTTAAATGAAATTGTTAATGTAAGGAACGAAACTAAACCTAATATTATTCTCAACCATCTTCGCGATTCGATAAAATCAACCCTTTCGCAAACAGGAAAGGAGGGCGAATCGAAGGATGGAATGGATATTGCACTTTGCACCATTGATTTAGAAACCAAAACCATTGAGTATGCAGGTGCTTATAATCCATTATACTTAATTCGAAATGGCGAACTCATTGAGATTAAAGCCGATAAAATGCCTGTGGGCATTCATATGTCAGAAAAGGATTCATTTACGCTAAACACCATTGAGTTTAAGAAGGATGATTGTATTTATATCTTCTCCGATGGTTATGTAAGCCAGTTTGGTGGCGAGTACGATAGAAAATACATGGCAAAGCCATTTAAAAAGATGCTCTCAATCATAGCCGATAAACCAATGGATAAGCAGTACGAAATTATCGATAAAGAGTTTGAGGATTGGCGTGGTTACCACCCGCAGGTTGATGATATACTGGTTATTGGGGTTAAGTTTTAGTTATCATGTTCCTACTACCAAGATACAAAATTATGAAAAGCGGTCTTTTTTGACCGCTTTTCATAATTAAGATGTTTTTGGTATTCTAAAATTTTAAAATCTGTTTATTCCATAATCTTATATATATCAATTTTCTCCTTTTTAAAATCACGAGTACGCTTTCTAACCATTACTCCTTCGCTCGAACCAGCTTCGTTCGTGTTACCTTCGATTGTATCTATTAGAAAATCATTAACTGCAAATACAAATCCTGTATGTGCCCATTTGTTGGGGTTTTTCTTTTCGCGTAATAAAAATACATCTCCGGGATGTATTTGATCCTTAGGATTATCAATTTTCTCTAATTTAAGAAGATTGCCCTTGGCAATTCCATCATCCCCAAGTCTGTCGCATCCTAGCGTGCTAGGTACATAGTCTGTAAAATTTTTGCCCATTGAAGAGTAGGCCTGGTCTAGAATAGTTTGAACAAATCCCATGCACCAAGGATAATCACTCCCTTCGTTACCATACATGTAAGCTCGTACCCATGGTCCCTGATTAGGAATAAATTCTCTAGCACAAGAATCAAGGTGAGCCTGAGCATAACCTATTATGTAATCATGAAGTGAAGTTCTATCAATCCTTGAGAATGCTTTTAGCATTGGCTCTGTTAATGCTCGCCATGTTATGTTTCCAACAATTCCATCAACATCGAGCCCTTTCATTTTCTGATATTCTTTAACGGCATGTAAAGTTTCTTGACCAAAATCGCCATCGTGTGCAACGCTTAATTTAAATTCTGGCTTAATAAAGGTCCATAGCGAAATCCACTCTTGAACTCTTTTTACATCTAAACCTTTACTCCCAAGTTTGATGTAGTGCGAACCAATATTTAGTTCTTCCAGATAATGTTTGTAAATCATGGCTATTTAGTTTAATGAGATTGTTTTTTGGATAAATTTCGAGAATTGCTTAATTGGCTTGGATTCTAAAAGGTAGCGTGCATTTTTAGTTTCTACTTTCCGTACAATATCTTTTTCGCATTGGTAAAACCAATCAATACTATTGACTTTCATATTAACTAAAGTATCAATTTTGCTAATATTGAATAAACTTGTTGAATCGATATTCGCAGAAGAGATATCGAAGTTTGGGTATGCCAATTTCTGTAACTCTAAATAAATAGGATGGTTGCAAAATTGCTTTATAACGCTATTGAAATCATTTATAAAAACGGTACTGGTATCGTTGTTATACCAAAATGGATTATTAGCTAAAAACTGTGTTGTATAACCCGATACCTTGCCTTGATTACTTTCTGAAAGCGTATCTCTTAAAAGGGTTAAGAACCTTATTGCTACCTGGTTTGCGTCAAGTGAATCGTTTTGGTAAAAATATTTTTTGCTTTTTGTTACTTTTTGGCTTTTAATCAGCGTATCTAATTTAGCATATTCAAGGGCATAAGGATTGAAATGGTAATTAAATTTTTTAATAAACCAGCACGATTTTAGGTTGTTAATAATGATTTTCTGCTCAAACTCTAAATCCTTTCTGTCGTTGGCCAACGTTTGGCTATAAACCCTTTTGTATTGCTCCAGAATTGGCGCAATCTCAACAGCTTCTTTTTCTGTTATAACGCTATCTATTGTAATACTAACCAGCATATCTTTATATGGTATCTCGTTAAATGTTACCGATATATCGGGTTCGTCGAGAAGTACAGAAAAGAAGTTTTGGAATACCTGTTTCCCATTTATTCTGGCTTGTTCAACTATTCCTGCGTCAAATGCTTGTTTGGCTAGCCTTAAGCGGCACTTATTTTTCACCTCAATTACTTTTGTGTAATCATCCCCACTTGGATTATTAACAAATTCATAACCAGGTATTCCAAGCTGAGGTATAAACCATGGATTAATAATGGTATCGAGCATTTGTGCTGTAATACCATATAATCTTATTTGCTTTTTATCTGGGTTATATAAGAAATTACGTTCATCGAGTTTGCCGAAATCAAAACCAGCCTTTACAGTACCCCTTGCAATAAGAATAATATTCTCTTTTACAGTTTTAGTCTCTTTTGGTAGCTCGGTATTGTAGAAAGTCTTAAAACCAATAAAGGTTTGATTATCAAAATTAGGTGGTTGGTTTCTGAAATTCCCAAAAAGTAAATCTTCAATATTGTCGATTTTACCTTTTCTAAACCATCTTTCTATACGCCATGTATTCCACCTTGAATCAGAATATACTTTTTCTGCAAAGTATAAAACTAGATATTTATACCTAATTCCGTAAATGGTCTTAATCGCTTTAAACTCTTCTGTTATGCCAAAATTCTCAGTTCTTCTTGGGTCTCTTTTTTTAATCCTGTCCAATGCTTCGGTAACATTAAAAACAAACGACTCGGCAAGTGTATCGAGTTTAATGCTTTCTGCTTCTACGTCGTCATTGAGGTAACTGATCGTTTCACCATAATATTCTGCAGTTACAAGTTGTCCAATATCCTTAATGCTACTTACAATATTTGCTGTTTGTTTCAGCTGAACTTTGCGGAACATGTGGAAGGGATCGAAATAGCTAAAAGCAATACAAATTGCGATAACAATTAGTATATCAAGAATCCATCTCCAGTATTTTAATATCAGCGTTATCATCTTATTAAATTGGCGTCAACAGTTGGTATTAGCTCTCCTGTATTAAACTGGATATATATTTCTTTGTAGCCTAAATTGCGAAGTAGTGCTTCGAACATTACCTTCGTTTTTTGCTGGGTAGTTTTTATAATTTCCATATTTTTCAATGAGTTGCGGATGTCCACTTCGGCTTCACGGAAAAAGGTCTCTTTTTCTTTAAGGCTAATTTTGTTTAGGGCGTATTCTTTCGATAGAAATTCCAGTACCTTAAACCGTTCCGAAGGGTATGAGAAAGTAATTACTCTAACGTGTGGTAGGGTTATTGAAATTTTATCACCTTCAATAGAAACATCCTTCTCAGTTAATTCATCTAAATCGATACCTGCTTTAACAATGGCTTGGGTTTGCGCTAAAAAACGCGACTGGTTTAGGTTGATAACCCAAAACAACTTTTTATCTTTTA
>JBPXJX010000115.1:0-3989 GCA_051715525.1 Bacteroidales bacterium | reverse complement strand
ACTATTTACGAATTAGCCTTAGTATCAGTTTTAATCGTTGCTCTACTAGTTCAACTTTTTTACTACCTAGGAATATACTTAAAGGTTGCAATTTATAAGAAACCAAAGTCCTATTCATTCGCTGAGAAAGTGCCTGTATCTATAGTTATTTGTGCTCGCGATGAGGAAGAGAATCTCGAAAAATTTTTACCTCAAATACTTGAGCAAGACTATCCAAACTTTGAGGTTATAGTTGTTAACGATTGTTCATCGGACGATAGCCAATATGTTCTGGATAGGTTAACTATTAAATATTCAAAACTTCGGGTTACCACTATTAAGGAGGATGAGAAATTTTCGCATAGTAAAAAGTTAGCATTAACAGTAGGTATCAAAGCAGCTAAAAATGATTGGCTTTTGTTAACCGATGCAGATTGCAAGCCCGAAGGAAAAGATTGGCTGGCATCAATTGCTACAAATTTTGCAGGCGATACTGAGGTTGTATTAGGCTATGGAGGATTTTTTACTGAAAAAGGATTCCTCAACAAGCTTATTCGCTTTGATGGCTTATTTATTGCCATGCAATACCTAGGGTTTGCCCTTGCAGGCATGCCATACATGGGCATTGGAAGAAATTTGGCTTACAGAAAGGACACCTTTTTTAAAAATAAAGGATTTGCATCGCACTCTCATATCTATTCTGGCGATGATGATTTATTTATTAATGAGGTTGATAAAAAATCAAACACAAGGGTTGAACTTAAAAGCGGTTCTTTTACTCGAACCCATGCAAAAAACAGTTACAAAAAGTGGGAGAACCAAAAGAGAAGACATATTACAACATCTCATAAATACAGATTATCGACAAAAATAATTCTTGCAGGAGAGGTATTCTCGAGAATTCTTTTTTACAGTACATCAATAGCCTTAATTGCCATTCTATATTACCCATGGGTAATAGCCGGAACAATTCTTGTACGTTGGATTATCCAAATGTCTATAATAAAAGGAGTGATGAAACGTTTGAGAGAAAGGAAATTATTGCTACTTTCGCCACTATACGATTTTTATTCGCTATTCTTTTATAGCTGGATATGGTTGTTAAATTTTATTAATCCTCGAAGATCCACATGGAGATAAGTCCCAATCTATCTGAAAAAGCAAAACACGATTTAGTTTTAGTTGAACAAGCAATTGCTGGCGACCAAAAATCGTATGCTGAACTATTGGATAGGTATAAGGATGCTATCTACTTCATGTTGCTCAAGATGGTAAATAACAAAAGCGATGCTGAGGATTTAACCATTGAAGCTTTTGGGAAAGCATTTAAAAACATCCACCAGTATACTCCTAATTACGCCTTTAGTACTTGGCTTTTTAAGATTGCAACCAACAATTGTATCGATTTTATTCGTAAAAAGAAAGCCAACCTTGTCTCCATTGACCAAACAGCCGAAGATTTAGAAGGACCTATTACTTCACCAACCGCTCACTTACAATCGAGCAACCTCGACCCTGAAGAGCAACTGATAAAGGAGCAAAGTATCAAGCTAATTCAAGAGGTTGTAGGCACACTAAAACCAAGATACCGTAAACTTATTGAACTTAGATATTTCCGCGAATTCTCGTACGAAGAGATTGCCGAAGAACTCAATTTGCCAATTGGGACTGTAAAAGCACAACTTTTCAGAGCACGCGAACTACTTTTTAATATTCTAAAGAATAGCCCTCATCAATAGTTTTTCTAAGACATCATTATTTTGATGGCTTTCTCCAGATTAGATTTATTATTATCAATGGATAGAATTACAAAATATTTTCCAGAACTAACCAGCATTCAGCGCAAACAACTAGCGGAACTCGCCCCCCTTTATAGAGATTGGAACTCTCGAATAAACGTTGTTTCACGAAAAGATATTGACAATATACTTTTACATCATGTTTTACATTCACTTTCAATTGCTAAAGTAATTTCTTTTGCTAAAGGAACAACAATTCTTGATGTTGGGACTGGTGGCGGATTCCCTGGTATTCCATTAGCAATACTCTTCCCTTTGTGCAACTTCAGCTTGGTTGATTCAATTGGTAAAAAAATAAGTGTTGCCGATGGTGTGGCCCAATCGCTTGGTTTATCCAATGTAAAAGCCCTAAAAGCTCGTGCCGAAGAGCTTGATGGGGAGTTCGATTTTGTTGTTACAAGGGCTGTGGCACCTCTACCAACAATAAACCAATGGGTAATAAAAAAAATAAAATCAGGAGGTTTCAATCACCTTCCGAACGGAATAATCGCCCTTAAAGGTGGAGATTTAAAAGATGAACTTTCCCCTTTTGGCAAGAGGATTAAAAGATGGCCCATCAACTCTTTCTTCGAAGAGGATTATTTCGAGGAGAAATCGGTAATCTATCTTGAAAAGTAGATATTATGTTTTTGGAAGCTAATCCGAACTTTCAAAAATATTTTTTTATGATTCTTTTTGTACTATCAAAAAAAGTATATCTTTGCAGTCTCAAAAAAAGTCGATAAAAAGACTTATAGTACTGAAAATCATAAGTAGTAGAAAATATAAAAGTATAAAGCGATGAAAAGAACATTCCAACCCTCAAACAGGAAAAGGAAAAATAAACATGGTTTCCGCGAGCGTATGGCAACCCCAAATGGAAGAAGAGTGTTGGCCGCTCGTCGTGCAAAAGGAAGAAAGAGACTTACAGTTTCTGACGAACCAAGTCACAAAGGATAGTACCCAATAATATGGTATTTAAAGGCAGGTTGATACCTGCCTTTTTTTATATACCTACTCCAACCTTATTTTTTATACATTTGTAGGCATTAAAAGCATTCGAATAGATGTTGGATAAAGAAAAGATCAACTCATATATAGATAATTCCAAAGCACTAGAGCCTTTTAGAAGTATCTCACAAAAAGTATTCAATGGCAATCGCATATCGGTTGATGAAGCAGTTATGCTATATGACATGGCCGACCTAGGATATTTAAGTATACTTGCTAACCATGTCCGTGAGGCAAAGAATGGTGACAATGCGTACTTCAACAAAAATTTTCATGTTGAACCTACTAACACCTGTATTTACAATTGCAAGTTTTGCTCATACCACAAGTATGCTGGTGATCCAGAAAGTTGGGAGATGTCATTGAATGAAATTTCAAAACTTTCGGAAAGTTATATTGGAAAAGATGTCACCGAGGTTCATGTTGTTGGTGGTGTTCATCCAAAATGGGATATTGATTACTATGGACGAATTATTCAATCCATAAAGAATCAACTTCCAAACGTGCACGTAAAGGCTTTCTCAGCCATTGAACTTGAATACGTTATAAAAAAAGCAAAGCTCTCGTATCGAGAAGGGATGAGGAAACTTAAAGAGTATGGACTAGATTCAATTCCTGGAGGTGGAGCCGAGATATTCGATCAACAGGTGCGAGAGAAAATATGTGCCGATAAGGCAACAGGCAAACAATGGCTTGATGTGCATGAGGCATCACATCTCGAAGGGATACCTTCAAATGCTACAATGCTTTATGGGCATATTGAGAGCTATAAGCATCGAGTACAACACATGGATGCAATAAGGAAGTTACAGGATAAAACGGGTGGCTTCAACTGCTTTATCCCTTTAAAATTTAGAGCTCAAAATAATAACCTTGGCTTTTTAGGCGAAGTGGGTACTTCGGAAGATCTGAGAAATTTTGCAGTGTCGCGTATTTTTTTTGATAATATTCAACACCTTAAGGCATACTGGCCAATGCTCGGTAAGCAAAATACAAAACTTGCGCTCTCATTCGGTGTCGACGATATTGATGGAACAATAGATGATACAACCAAAATCTACTCTATGGCTGGTGCCGAAGATCAAAAACCAGTTATGACAGTTGATATGCTTTGCGATATTATTCGTAGCGCAGGTAGAAATCCCGTTGAGAGAGACTCGCTATACAGAGCGGTAAAGTTTTTTTAAGGTTGGGCTCTTAACACTTTATATTATTTGAAAA
>JBPXJX010000114.1:0-2122 GCA_051715525.1 Bacteroidales bacterium | reverse complement strand
TCAGTTGGCGGCGGTGTGATGGAGTATAATATGGTTGAACTTGCTAGAAAATTGCTAAAAGATGGCAAGTATTCTCCATTTATTAAGAGACAAGTTCACGATCATGAGGCAGAGCACGATAAATCTGGGATGATATGCTCTGGAGAGCAGACGCATGCTTTTATTCCTTTGGACAGTTCGCAATCGGAGTTAATTCAAAGAATAATTAAATCGATAGATGCTGGGAAGAAGGGCACCCTTTGCTTAAATAAGGTTGGAATGTCTTTCTTAAACAGTCCAATGGAAGGCTCTCCGCTTACATCAATTGTTGATGCTGATAACTGGGGCTATAGCGAACCCGTTGGGCTGAAAGATACGTTCTTCATCTTTGGTGCTGGCCATATTAGCGTTCCGCTAAGCCAAATTCTACGGATGCTCGACTTCAGAGTTGTTGTTTATGATAACCGCACCGATTTAACAACATACAACAGCAATAGCTTTGCGAACGAAAAACAAGTTGTAGATTACCATAATGTTGCTCAATTGGTTAATGAAGGAGATAATAGCTACGTGGCAATTATGAGCTTCGGTCATAAATTCGATCAAATTATTCTGAAACAGCTTTTACCTAAGAAGTTAAAATATCTAGGCATGATTGGTAGTAAAAGTAAGGTACAGAGCATCTACGACAATCTTCGAGAAGCAGGTTTTACCAATGATGATTTTGTCAGAGTTGACTCTCCTATTGGATTATCCATTAAAAGCCAAACCCCTGCTGAAATAGCCATTAGCATTGCAGCAAAGATTGTTCAAGTTCGAAATAGTTAAGGGAAGATGTTTGAAGGTATTATAAATAGAGATTTCTCGAAAGAGTTTAAATTTAGCGCATCACGAAGTGGTGGACCGGGTGGACAAAATGTGAACAAGGTTAGTTCCAAGATAGAATTACGTTTTAATATCAGTGAGTCGACCATTCTTACTTCCGAAGAAAAGGAGATTATCATAGTTAAACTTGCTACCAGAATTAATAATGAAGGTGAACTGGTAATTGTTTCTCAATCGGAGCGCTCTCAGCTAGCCAATAAGGAGAAGGCAATTGAAAAATTTTATAGTTTAGTAGGTAAAGCATTAAAGCCTGTTAAAAAGCGTAAGCCAACCAAACCTACAAAAGCTTCGCAGGTAAAGCGATTGGATTCTAAAAAGGTGAATTCCGAGCGTAAGCAACGCCGCAAACAGATCTCATTTGAATAATAATTATAACACAACGCTAAAAACTAAACACAATAAATTATGTATATCATCAACGTAACCTACATTAAATCGATAGAGGAGATTGATAAACACCTAGTTGCACACCGTGCTTTCCTCGATAAATTCTATGCCACAGGCAACCTAATCTGCTCAGGGCCACAAAACCCACGAACAGGAGGAATTATTGTATGCACTTTTCCAAATGCTGATGAAGTATGGAAATTCGTGCATCAAGACCCCTTTTACATAAATGGTATTGCTGACTATAAGTTTATTGAGTTTAATCCTGTTAAGTACGCTAAAGAGATTGAGAAATTTATTTAATTTTTCTTAAAACAATTATTTGAAATATTATGAAAATGAGACTACTTAAGTTTATTGGTATTATTACTATTCTTTGCTGTTTCATAAACAATAATGCTATTGGACAAATTAAATTCTCTTTAAAAGGTGGAACTAGTTTTACTAATGGAGATTTTAAGAACTCAAATGATAAAGTCGCAATAAATTTTCATGTTGGTGTATCGTTACAAATTCCCTTAAATACAAAGTTTAATTTTCGACCCGAACTTATGTTCTCACGAAAAGGCTGGAGGATCCCTAATGATGCACTAAATAAAGATGTTTCAATGATCATCGATTATCTAGCATTACCATTACTTGTTGAATACAAAATCAATGATAAAGTAGCTTTCATATCAGGTATTGAACCCGCCTATAAAATCAGTGATAAAAGAATTCCTAGGGGAGACTGGATTGAAAATTATGAAAAATTTGATTTTGGTTTGATTATTGGAGCGAATTACTTAATAACTTCAAATTTTGGAGTTGAAGTTAGGTATGTTCATGGTATTAAAACGCTAATCAATGACAAAGTAGTCTATACTGATGA
>JBPXJX010000113.1:0-1116 GCA_051715525.1 Bacteroidales bacterium | reverse complement strand
TTGTTTTGGATTGCACACATGCCAGCGCCTTTACTTCAATTGGACCTGACGAGCATATCGATGGAAGAAGATAAACCTGAACCTAAGCTACCTGTTGTCGTACCCAACCCTTTACCCCCGTCTCCTACGAATGACAAGAAGTCAAATTTAAATGAATCGATTGATTTTTCTGATATTGCCGTCCCTATGCTTTTAGGTGATGCAGGACCTGGTTCAAGAGTTGAAACAATTGAAATTGATGGCGTTTTAATTCATGATTTGTTGGATGAAGCCGATGGCGAAGAGGTAGAGGACGAAGAAGAAATAACGATCGTTTCCAACGTTCCACGAACCGCTTTAGTAGAATCGATCAATTTAGATGCTTCTCTTACAACCGATACACCTACTGAAACTATAGAGAAGCCGAAAGAAGAGAACCCAGCGCCTTTAATTAAAAAGGTTGTTGCGCCTCGCAGTGATCAGCGGTTATCTGGCTACATCCATGATTTGATGGTTTCTGGCACGGTACATGATTCTTTGAAGGCATCGACGCAACGAGCGCTCATGTCGAGCCGTGTAACGATATCAGATGTTTTATTGGAAGAACAGCTTTGGTTGAAGCCCAATGTCCTCAAAGAAGGTTGGTTGACGAAACGACTGAAGAAATCTGGCAAAAAGGAACAACGATGGTTTCAACTAAGGTTAGATCATCACCTTTATTATTTTAAGGACGTTTCAGATTCTGTGCCACTTGGCCGAATTCCTCTTGCCATCTCAACGATAGAATTACCTCTCAACACAACAAAAATCGATTCATTTGAGCTGTATTACTCACTACGAGGTAAAGAACGTCGAATTATTTTAGCAGACGATAATGAGCCTGTTTTGCTCTCCTGGCTCAATGTTCTGAATCGAACCATGGTGGATGCCAAAGATACATATGCGGCAAGTATTATTCAGGAAGGTTACTTGCAAAAGAAGGGTGTAGGACTCAAATCTTGGAATCGTCGTTATTTCGTCCTTAAAGATGGTTGCTTGCGATACTACATGAGTGCAAACGATGCCAAATTAGCGCCCGAACAACCGAGGGGTAAAATTTCACTCGAAGACTGCTACGTGACAGCGAATAACTCAACT
>JBPXJX010000112.1:0-1278 GCA_051715525.1 Bacteroidales bacterium | reverse complement strand
AAAGAACTCAATTGTTTCGGTTCATGTATACAATACAGAAAACTCATCGACATCAAAAATGGATGTTGGCAATGAAACAGACCAATATATCCCTAGAATTAAATGGACAAAAGATCCTGAACAACTTAGTATTATTCGCTTAAATCGTCTTCAAAATAAGATGGATATTCTTTTGGCTAATGCCAATTCAGGTGAATCGAAATTGCTTTACACTGAAACTAACAAATACTACCTACCAGAGCCAAACGACAATTTCCTAACATTTACTGATGATTCAAAGAACTTTATTATCACAAGCGAGAAGAGTGGATTTAACCAGATTTACCTGTATGACATGGATGGAAAATTAGTAAAGCAACTCACTAACGGCCAAAACGAGGTGATTGAGATATGTGGCTATGATCAAAAAAACATGAAAGTTTTCTTTAAGGCCTATGATCAAAGCCCGTTGAGAACAGCTATATACTCTTTAAAAACAGATAATCTTGAACTCACTAAATTATCAATTGGTTCGGGAAACAATAGCGCTGAGTTTAGCAAGAATTATAAGTACTTCATCCTTTCTTACACCTGCACAACCTCTCCAACACTTATAACCTTGAATAATGATAAAGGCAAGGAATTAAGAGTGCTTGAGGATAATAGTCATATTAAAACTGTACTTGCAAACTATGATATTCCAACTAAAGAGTTCTTCACATTCACAACTTCCGAAGGTGTTCTACTAAATGGCTATATGGTAAAGCCACTAAACTTCGACACAAGTAAAAAATATCCTGTCTTAATGACCCAGTATAGCGGTCCTGGTTCTATTTCGGTTAAGGATGAATTCTCAATTGGTTGGGATGAGTATTTAGCATCTATTGGCTACATTGTTGCTTGTGTTGACGGGCGAGGAACTGGTGGCCGTGGCGAAGCCTTCCGTAAAATTACCTATGGACAAATGGGTTACTATGAATCTATTGATCAGATTGAGGCAGCAAAATATCTTCAAAAACAGGCATACGTTGATCCATCGAGAATTGGCATTTGGGGATGGAGCTATGGTGGGTACATGTCTTCGCTTTGCTTATTCAAAGGAGCCGATGTGTTTAGAATGGCCATTGCCGTTGCGCCAGTTACGAACTGGAGGTATTACGACTCAGTTTACACCGAACGCTTTATGGGCTTACCTCAGGATAACCCTCTGGGTTACGATAGCAACTCTCCAATTAACCATGTCGATAAGCTAAAAGGTAAACTACTAATAGTGCATGGCACAGGTGATGATAACGTTCA
>JBPXJX010000111.1:0-2131 GCA_051715525.1 Bacteroidales bacterium | reverse complement strand
TTGATTAGCAGAATTGTAAAAACAGTTTCAATTTAAAAATAAATAACATGAGAAATAATAGAATCTTCTCAATCATAGGTTTAACCCTTGTGGGGTTAATGTTTAGCTCGTGCAATGGTAAGGGCGATAAAGCCGACGCTTACGGCACTTTCGAAACCGATGAGATTACCATTTCGGCTGAGGCAACGGGTAAACTTCTCAAATTTGCTATTGAGGAGGGCGATATGATAAAGAAAGACCAAGAGGTTGGTATTATCGATAGCGTTCAGCTTTATCTGAAGTTAAAGCAGTTGTCGAGTCAAGTTGATGCCGTTAAAGCACGGATTCCCAATATCAATGCTCAATCTGATGTGCAAGTTGAGCAGCTGAATGTGCTTCAAATTGAGTACGATAGAATTAAAAAGATGTTTGCTGATGGTGCTGCAACTCAAAAGCAGATTGATGATATTGAGGGGCGTTTAAGCCTTGCCAGAAAGCAAAAGGATGCTATTGATGTTCAACGTTCATCAGTTATGGCTGAAATACCCGTTATTAATGCCCAAATCGAGCAAATTAAGGATCAATTACGTAGATGCAAGGTTATCAACCCAACCGATGGAAAAGTACTTGTAACCTATGTAAATCAGTTCGAGAATGTGATGCAAGGCAAATCGCTTTACAAGTTAGCAAACATGGATTTCATGTACCTTAGAGCATACATATCTGGTAGCCAATTGCATAGTTTTCAACCTGGAAACAAAGTTAAGGTCTACATCGATAGCGATAACGATAAGCTGATTGAGCTTGAGGGATCTATCACATGGGTTTCATCTGAGGCTGAATTTACCCCAAAAATCATCCAAACAAAAGAGGAGAGAGTTAAAATGGTTTATCCCATAAAGGTGAAGGTAAAAAATGATGGTAATATCAGAATAGGAATGCCTGCAGAGGTAAGACTGCCAATTAGTCAATGAGACAATTTGAAAATTTGATAATGAGTTAATAAGACAATGGGCACATTGAGCAATTGGCAGTAAAATTTAAATAATAAAAATGAATTGATGAAGCCTATAATAGTTGATAGAGTAGAAAAAAAGTACGATAAAGTCCTAGCCCTTAAAGGCGTTTCATTGGAGGTAGAGGATGGCGAACTCTTTGGGTTAATTGGTCCTGATGGTGCTGGTAAAACAAGTCTTATAAGGATTCTTGCATCATTGCTAATTCCCGAGTCAGGAAAGGCTTCATTGTTGGGTAACGATGTTGTAACCGATTATCAAGAGATAAGAAAAATTGTGGGTTACATGCCCGGTCGTTTCTCGTTGTACTCCGATTTAACTGTAAAAGAAAACCTTGAGTTCTTTGCTGGAGTATTCGGTTCAACAATTGAAGAAAATTATTATCTCATTAAGGATATTTACCATATGCTCGAACCTTTTAAGGACCGGTTAGCAGGAAAACTCTCGGGCGGGATGAAGCAAAAACTAGCGCTTTCGTGCGCTTTGATACACAAACCAGAGATTCTTCTTCTCGATGAGCCTACAACAGGTGTTGATGCCGTTTCACGTAAGGAGTTCTGGGCCATGCTTAAAAATCTTAAAAAGGAGGGGATTACAATCTTTGTTTCAACTCCTTATATGGACGAGGCCTCGCTTTGCGATAGAATAGCTTTAATTGATAAAGGCGAGATTTTAGGCGTTAATACACCAGAGGGAATTATCAAGCTATTCCCACATCGCCTTTTTGGTGTAACAGCTACAAATACATTTGATTTGCTAAACTTTATACGAACATTACCAATCTGTCAAGGGGCATTTATTTTTGGTCAGGAAATACACGTAACTGCAAGCGATAGCACCTTAACACCCGAATTAATAACAAAGACTTTATTTAATGCTGGCTTTGATACGATTGATGTTAAGCAGATTGAGCCTACTGTTGAAGATTGTTTTATGCAACTAATGGGTAAGTAATAATGGAAACGAATAAAAAGGAAACGATTATTGAGGTTGAAAATCTCGTTAAAAAGTTTGGCAACTTTGTTGCTAACGATAACCTAACCTTTAATGTTTATAAAGGTGAGATTTTTGGCTTCCTTGGAGCCAACGGTGCCGGAAAAACAACTGCAATTAGGATTCTTAGCGGCTTACTTGAA
>JBPXJX010000110.1:0-6790 GCA_051715525.1 Bacteroidales bacterium | reverse complement strand
AACATTTAATATTCATTTCAATTTATTAATAGCTATTGTTAATTGTATAAATATTGATTTTATTGACATTTAATATTATTAAATCAATTAATATATTTTCATTTAAAACATTAGCATTACTAAATTGTTTAATCACATTATAAATTCAATTAAATATATGTTGTAATTTTGAGTTTAAACTTTTTCATACTAAGCAAGTCACAGTATAAAATTTTACCTATGAGAAAAAAAATATTAACATTATCCCTTTTTATTTTTACTACATATATGGGAATTGCTCAGGGAAATTCTCCCTTGTGGTTGAGATATCCTGCTATTTCTCCTGATGGTAGTGTAATAACGTTTAGCTATAAAGGTGATATATATAAGGTGCCAGTAAATGGCGGTGTTGCAACAATTTTAACCACAAACCCTGCCTATGATTACATGCCTATTTGGTCTCCAGATGGTAAGAAAATAGCATTTGCTTCGAATCGTTTTGGAAATTTTGATGTTTTTGTAATGCCTGTTGATGGAGGAACTCCTACAAGGCTTACTTATTATTCAAGTGGCGAGTTTCCTTGGACTTTTTCTAAAGATGGAAAGAGTGTTATTTACTCATCACAGATACAAGATAATCCAAAAAACATTCTTTTCCCAAGCAATTTGTTGACTGAACTTTACTCTGTTGCAATTGAAGGAGAAAGACCCGTTCAGCTATTGACCACACCTGCCGAAAATGTAAATTTAAGTTCTGATGGGAATTTAATGGCTTATCAAGATAGGAAAGGTTACGAAGATCCTTGGAGAAAACACCATAAATCCTCTGTGACTCGCGATATTTGGATTTATGATGCAAAGCAAGGAAAGCATAAAAAAATATCAACTTTTAATGGCGAGGACCGTAATCCTATTTTTTCAAATGATGCTAAATCGCTTTATTATTTGACTGAGCAGTGGGGAAGTTTCAATGTAGCACTTGTGAGCATTGATGGCGGTGAGCCTAAACAGATTTCATCTTTCGAGAAACACCCTGTTCGTTTTCTTTCAAAATCGAATAATGATATACTTTGCTATCAATATAACGGTGAGTTATATACTCAAGTCATAGGTGCTAAACCACAAAAGGTTAACGTCAGCATTCTTGCCGATCAAACAGAAACTGCTGTTAAGTATGAAAGCCAAACCAGGGGGGCTACAGAAATCAATATTTCTCCAGATGGAAAAGAAATTGCATTTATTATTAGAGGAGATGTGTTTGTTACCTCTTCTGATTTTGGCACAACAAAGCGAATAACAAAATCTCCAGAACAGGAACGTACCGTTAGCTTTAGCCCTGATGGAAAAAAGTTATTATATGCTTCGGAGCGAAATGGTAGCTGGAAGATTTATCAAACAAGTATTATCTCAAAGGATGAACCTAACTTCTCATTATCAACTTTATTGAAAGAAGAACCAATTGTTGCAACTAGCGATGAAACATTTCAACCAGCCTATTCACCTGATGGTAAAGAGGTTGCTTTTTTGAAGGAACGTACTACCCTATGTGTTATAAATCTTGAATCAAAGCAGATTAGAACCGTCTTAGATGGTAAATACAACTACTCTTATAGCGATGGAGACCAATGGTATCAGTGGTCACCCGATAGCAAGTGGTTTGCTGTTAATTTTAATGAGCACTCCTTGTGGTTCGAAAGCGAAATTGGTTTAGTCAATGCTGATGGCTCAGGTCAATTCTTTAATCTAACTAAAAGTGGGTATAACGATAATAACCCAAAGTGGATGATGGGTGGCAAAGCTATAATTTGGCTTAACGACCGTATGGGAATGCGTAGTCATGGTTCATGGGGTGCGGAATATGATGTTTATGGAATGTTTTTGACCCAAGAAGCCTTTGATGAGTTTAACCTTACAAAACAGGAAGCAGAATTGCTGAAAGATAAGAAGAAAAAGGATAAAGAGGAGAAGGAGAAGGCCGATAAGGAAAAGGATAAAGAATCAAAAGATAAGAAGGCAAAAGATGAAAAGAAATCGTCCACAATCGATTTACTTAAATTTGAATTAGATAATCTTGATGATAGAAAGGTTCGTCTAACTATTAACTCTTCTAACATTTCTGATGCAATTCTATCCCCTGAGGGTGATAAATTATACTATTTAAGCAAATTTGAGAAAGGTTTTGATCTTTGGGTTCGAAACATTAAGGATAACGAAACCAAACTCTTATTGAAGATTGATGGATATGCTGGCGATATGCAGATGGATAAAGATGGCAAAAATATTTTCATGCTGTCAGGAGGTTCTTTGATGAAAGTTGAGATATCATCCAACAAGCAAACAAACATCAATTTCAAGGCAGATTTTGACATTAACTACCCAGCCGAAAGAGATTACCTATTCGAGCATATCTGGCGTCAAATTGGCGAGAAGTTTTATGATGTAAAGCTTCATAATGTCGATTGGAAATTTTACAAAAGCGAATATTCTCGTTTTCTTCCAAACATCAACAACAACTTCGATTTTGCCGAGATGGTAAGCGAAATGCTAGGAGAACTGAATGGCTCTCATACTGGCTGTAGGTTCTCTCCAAATTACGAAAATGCTGATAAAACAGCAAGTTTAGGTGTATTTTACGATAACTCGTACTCTGGCAATGGGCTAAAGATTGCTGAGGTTATGGAAAAGTCACCCTTGGTTGATGCAAAAAGCAAGATTAAAGCAGGTGTGATTATTGAAAAAATTGATGGCTTTGAGATCCTTGCAGGGAAAGATTACTATTCACTTCTTAACCGTAAAGCAGGTAAACAGGTATTGCTCGATTTATTTAATCCAACAACTGGCGAAAGATGGGCAGAAACAGTTAAACCAATTTCTTTTGGAGAAGAAAACGAGCTGCTTTACCAACGTTGGGTAAATAACTGCAAAAAGGAGACTGAACGTTTATCGAATGGTCGTATAGGTTATATACACGTAAGGGGTATGAATTCTGAAAGTTTTAGAGAGGTTTACTCTGAACTACTTGGGCGCTATGTAAACATGGAGGCAATTGTCATCGACACCCGTTTTAATGGTGGTGGATGGCTACACGATGATCTGGCAACGCTTTTAAGCGGGAAACGATATGCCGATTATTACCCCCATGGTCAGTACATGGGCTCTGAGCCAATTGCTAAATGGAGCAAGCCTTCAATTGTTCTTGTTGGTGAAGGAAACTATTCCGATGCTCATGCATTCCCTTATACCTATAAAACGTTGAACATTGGTAAACTTGTTGGAATGCCTGTTCCAGGCACAATGACTGCAGTTTGGTGGGAAACCCAGCAGGATCCAACATTAGTATTTGGTATTCCTCAAATTGGAGTTAAGGATATGCAAGGTAAGTATCTCGAAAATCAACAGATAGAGCCTGATATTAAAGTTCCGATTTCACCAGAGGACGCTGCTAATGGTATAGATACACAGCTAAAAGCTGCAGTTGAAGATTTACTAAAACAATTAGATAGCCAAAAGAAATAGGTACATCTAAAAAAATAGAAAGCCCCAGTAAATTATCACTGGGGCTTTCTTTTTGATAAATATATTAAGCTTTTTTTACATCAATACTTAGCTCTTTTAGCTGCTCTTTCGAAATTGGTGATGGAGAGTTGATCATCACATCTCTTCCAGAATTATTCTTTGGGAATGCAATATAATCCCTTATAGAATCAGCACCACCAAATAGTGAGCAAAGACGATCAAATCCAAATGCAATACCACCATGTGGAGGTGCACCGAATTTGAAAGCGTTCATCAAGAATCCAAACTGAGCTTCTGCTTCTTCAGGTGTGAAGCCTAAAACTTCAAACATTCTTTGTTGAAGTTGCTTATCATGAATACGGATTGAACCACCACCAATCTCAACGCCATTAATTACTAAATCGTAAGCATTTGCTCTTACCTCTTTTGGATCTGTGTCGAAAAGTGGGATATCCTCAGGATTTGGAGAGGTGAACGGGTGATGCATCGCAAAGAATCGCTTAACATCCTCGTCCCACTCAAGCAATGGAAAATCAACGACCCAAAGTGGAGCGAATTTATTCTTATCGCGAAGATTTAATCTTGTACCCATCTCAAGGCGTAGTTCGCAAAGACCGGTTAAAGTCTTCTTTTTATCTCCTGACATGATAAGGATTAGGTCGCCTTTTTTAGCATCCATTTTTGCTGCTATAGCAGCAAGATCTTCGGGTGTGTAGAATTTATCGATTGATGATTTAATTGAGCCATCCTCTTCCATCTTGATATAAACCAAACCTTTTCCACCAATCTGAGGGCGTTTAATAAACTCTGTTAGCTCATCGATTTGTTTACGAGAGTAAGCAGCGCATCCTGTAGCGCAAATACCGCCGATATATTCAGCGCCATCAAATACTACAAAACCTTTACCTTTAATAGAATCGGTTAAATCAACGAACTTCATTCCAAAGCGTAAATCGGGCTTATCTGAACCATAGTATGTCATGGCATCTTGATACGATAGTTGCTGGAATGACTCGGTTATATCGATATTCTTAACAAACTTGAAAAGGTGCTTTGTAAGTCCTTCGAAAGTTGCAAGTACATCTTTACGCTCAACGAACGACATCTCGCAGTCAATCTGAGTAAACTCAGGTTGTCTATCGGCTCTTAAATCCTCGTCGCGGAAACATTTTACAATTTGAAAATATTTATCGAACCCAGCAACCATAAGCAATTGCTTAAATGTTTGCGGCGATTGTGGTAATGCATAAAATTCTCCAGCGTTCATCCTTGATGGAACAACGAAATCGCGCGCTCCTTCAGGGGTTGATTTAATAAGAACAGGTGTTTCAACCTCAATAAAATCTTTACTATCGAGATATTTTCTAACCTCTTGTGCCATCCTATGACGAAGCATCAGCGCCTCTTTAACAGGATTTCTTCTTAGATCGAGGTAACGATATTTCATCCTTAGTTCGTCGCCACCATCAGTATCATCCTCAATGGTAAATGGTGGAATTTCCGATTGATTTAAAACTGAAAGTTTTTCGACCTTAACTTCAATTTCTCCAGTTGGAATTTTGCTATTCTTGCTACTACGCTCAATTACTTTACCATCAACCATAACAACAAACTCTCTACCCAAACTCGAAGCAATTGATTGAAGTTCAGAGCTGCTTTTATCGTCAACAACAAGTTGAGTAATGCCATATCGGTCGCGCAAATCAATAAAGGTCATTGCTCCAAGGTTACGGATCTTCTGAATCCATCCGCTAAGCGTAACAGTTTGTCCAACGTTAGTAAGTCGGAGTTCACCACAATTATGAGTTCTATACATTTCTAAAAATTTTAATCATGCGAAAGTAGAAAGAAAAAATTGATGACCATATAAGCTTGCCCTTTTTTTACAACTTTATACCTTTGTAACTCAATAAAAATTATGGATCAAAATCAAATTGATGAGCGTTACATGCGCGAAGCCCTTAAGGAGGCTCAAAAGGCGGGTGAAAAAGATGAGGTTCCCATTGGTGCTGTTGTTGTTTGCCAAAATCAGATAATAGCGAGGGCGCACAATCTAACCGAAACGCTTAACGATCCTACAGCTCATGCTGAGATGCAGGCTATTACTGCTGCTGCAAACTATCTTGGAGGAAAATACCTCGATCAGTGTACGCTTTATGTTACAATTGAGCCATGCCCCATGTGTGCTGGAGCACTTTACTGGGCTCAACTTGGCCGATTGGTTTATGGCTCAACCGATCCAAAGCGAGGATTTAGCTTATTCGAAAGAAAGATTTTGCATCCTAAAACAACCATCTCATTTGATATTCTTCGTGATGATTGCTCGTCGCTTGTAACAAAATTCTTTCTAAAAAAACGCTAATATTTTTATATCTCTTTCTTAGAGTTACTTTTGTAGCCGAATTACCTCTTTAATTTTCAATGAAGTACCTAGAACTACTTTGCCCTGCAAAAGATTATGAAACGGGCGTTGCTGCCATCAACCATGGTGCCGATGCTGTTTACATTGGTGCTTCGCACTTTGGCGCTCGCGAGGATGCAGGTAATTCGCTTTCGGATATCGAAAAACTTGTAAGATATGCTCATCCATTCAATGTAAGAGTTTACGTCACTGTAAATACTATCATTTTTGATAATGAGATAGAGCAGGTAAAGAGCCTTATCGAGGAGTTATATCGATTAAATGTTGACGCAATTATTATTCAGGATTTGGGAATCCTTGAGATGGATTTACCACCAATTGCAATATATGCAAGCACTCAAACCCATAACGATTCACCCGAAAAGGTAAAATTCCTCGAAAGCGTTGGCTTTAGTCGGGTAATTCTTGCACGTGAACTTTCATTGTCAAAGATAAAAGAGATAAGCAACCAAACTAACGTTGAACTAGAATCGTTCATACATGGGGCATTATGCGTAAGCTATAGCGGACAATGCTATTTTAGTCAGGCCATTACACATCGGAGTGCCAATCGCGGGGCTTGCGCACAACCATGCCGCTCATCTTACGATTTGGTTGATGACAATGGTAAAATTCTTATCAAGAATAAGCATCTTTTATCATTAAAAGATCTCAATTTAACCAACCATATTTCAGAGCTGATTGATGCAGGTATCACCTCATTTAAGATTGAAGGCAGATTAAAGGATATCAGCTATGTGAAGAACATTACAAGCCATTACAATTTACTGCTAAACAATATTATTTCACAAAAGAAAGGATTTAAACGATCTTCATCGGGGGCTTGTGATATAACCTTTAAGCCCGATCCTGAAAGAAGTTTCAACCGAGGTT
>JBPXJX010000109.1:0-3695 GCA_051715525.1 Bacteroidales bacterium | reverse complement strand
AACAAGGATTATTGGCCATCAATGAAAAAATGGCTAATGAAAAAGTGATTGCACCTCTTGATTTAATTAAGGATAAATCAACCGTATTATCTAAGAAACAACAATTAGTTCAAGTTGATGCTGCGGATATTACTCAGTCCGCAAATATTGTTGCCAAGCAAAAAGAATTATTGGAAATTCATAAGCTAAATGCGGATATCCAACAAAATTTTATTGCAGCTCTCTTTAATACCAAAAGTGCGTTGGCCGAATGGGCAAATCGATACATATTAGTTGCTAGTGAAACAGGTACTTTGCAGTTTGCCAGTTACTTTCAAGAGAATAGTTGGATCAAAACGGGACAAGAGCTCTTTTATATTATTCCAAAGCAACCCACCTATTTTGCAGAGCTGATTGCATCTCAACAAAATTTTGGAAAATTAAAGCAAGGTCAACAGGTGAATATTGCACTTAATAGTTATCAACGAAATGAATTTGGTGTGTTAAATGGCACCATAATGAATATTCCACAAGTACCCTATAAAGACACCAGTTTTTTGATAAAGGTTAAACTCAATAACGGCTTACAAACGAATTATCAAAAGACCATTCATTTTAGTAATAGTTTGACTGGAACTGCAGATGTCATTACAGCGGAAGCTAGTTTAGCCGATCGGTTATTGTATCAATGGAGGGGATTGTTTGCAAGATAGTTTTGGGGGGTAAAAATACCCCCCGGTTATATTTTTTTAATTAAATATAATACTTGAAGTTTACTGCACTCAAAAAATACATAAAATACTTTTAATTATTTTCTTTCAAGAGGAAGAATTATCATATTTCTTTTCGATTAGTACCCGAAAAGAACAGTCAAATGGTACTACACTTAATTATGAATAAGTGGTTTGGCGAGCCAACAATCTGCTGATGCTTAAAGCTGCAGGAATTTAGTTACTTAAAATTATTCAAAAATGAAACAGAAATTCGAAAAACTAGGTTCAGTTTTATCAAGAAAAGAAGCCAAATTAGTTGTCGGTGGAGAAATAACAGATGGCTCCAATGGCGCCCCTTGTTTAACTGACTATACACTTGATTGTTCCGCAAATTCTGCATGTTGTTCTAATAAGTGTGAGAGAAACGGAACCAACACTGGTACATTGTGTATGCCTTAAACTATAATTTTTGAGCTGCACCATTTGTGCAGCTCTTTTTCTTTTTAGATTTTATATTATGAAAAAAAAATTTCTTTTTTGTTTTCTGTTAATTTACTCAATAGCTTTTGGTCAAAAAAAGGTTGATGGTTCCCGTTTTAAAATAGTTGGATATCTAAAAGGACAAGAAAATGGGATTGTTGTACTGAGTTATTTAAATTTTGAAGGAAAATTCATTCATGATACTTGTAAACTAAATAAGGGGAGGTTTTTATTTACTGGCAAAATCAAAGAACCCACGAATGCCTATCTAGACGGCAATATAAAATCTAAATCTATCAATGACCCGAACACAACTGATTTTTTTATTGAGCCATCTATGATGAATATATCCCTATTGGTTGATAACTTTAAGAAGGCGACAATAAGCGGATCTAGTGTTCAAAATGAAATGTCTAGACTTCAAAAGTTTAAGGATAGTATATACGATAATATGGGAATCAAATTACTTGAAACCGAATATAGTAATGCTATTGAACTGCTAAATAAATCAAAAGAGAATATTGTGCTACAAGAATTAGCTAAGAATGCGTTTGATAAGCTTATTCCGTACAGAGACAAAATTAAAATAATCGATTTTGATTATATTGAAAAGAATCGAGACTCTTATTTAAGTGCATACTTATTGCGTTATTATTTTTCATCACTTTCTGTTGACTCGCTTGCAAAATTTTATGATAATTTCAGTTTTAAAATTCAACAATCTGTTTTTGGTGATTTAGTTCGTCAACAGATTGTCCTTAAATTAGGTGCCGGAGTTGGGAGTAAGGCTAAAGTCTTCTCAATAAACGATATTAATGGCCGACTCTTAGATGTTTCAAAATTAATTGGCAAGAAATATATACTATTAGATTTTTGGGCAAGTTGGTGTTTGCCTTGTAGAAAGGGTAGCCCTTATTTAATTGAGTTATATAAAAAATATCAGGATAAGGGCCTAGAAGTAATTTGTATAAGTTCTGATAGAAATAGTGAAGATTGGAAAAAGGCTATCGAAAAAGATAAAACTAGCCTTTTTTATCACATACGTGATAATTTAGATATTGGTGAGTTTCAAAAAGGTAATATCAATCAATTTAATGTGAATAAAGAATATGCAATATCTGTCTTGCCAACTAAGATTCTCATTGATACAAATGGAATCATAATTTTTCGACAGGAAAATGACGATGACACTCAATTAACTGAACAGCTTCGTAAAGTATTTAGATTTTAAGTACCATGATTTGGATTTATAATTTAATTATCATTTTGTTTGTCAGGAGCGTTAGAATATACCACTACCACTTAAGATAATGAATATGAGACTTATACTTTTTCTATTGCTTCTCTTCTTTTTTAGTTGCCGTTCAATCCAATACAAAAAAGACTATATCAATAAAAGAGGTGAACGAGTTTTTACTGATTACAATAATAATCGTACAATTATATTTTCAGGAGAAGCTGCTAAATTAAATGCCATACTAAGGAAAGATCAATTTCTTGACACTGTTTCCTTTCGAGAATTGAAAAAAAGAATCAATTTATACGAAAGATTTATTGCTTTACATCCTGACTCCACTTATGTTAAACACATTGACTTTCCTCAGAAATCAACTCAAATTGACTCGTTTTATATAAACAAGAATAAAATAAAGTACTTAAAACGAAATAAGATTAAATCTCCCAATATTCATTTGAGTACAAATTAATTTTATGGAATTCTCCCATTATTGCATCTTAACATAGTTTAATGCAAGTCTTGAAGAAACTAAAAAAAAAGAATTTCAAATAAGCCTTAGCTTATTCACCAATACTATAAAATAAACTGCCCTCTTAAACCATCGAATAGGTATCGTATTGAATAAATCTCAGTTAAAATGTATCAGATGAAAGCACTTCTTTCTTTTTTATTTGTATTATTCACTTCTTACTTAGTAGCTCAATTCTCCCCAAAGCCATTTACTATATACGGTAAAATAAAAAATCAATCTTCAGGTTTTATTAAATTAGAATATATAAATTATGAGGGCGAATATATAACAGACAGTGCTGAGGTTATTAACAAGTCTTTTATTTTCAAAGGGTATATCCCACATCCTATAAATGCAGATATTTATGGTGATAGGGCTTTCAAAAATACCAGTGACATTAATTATAGTTCCATTTTCATAGAACCGGGTATTATGAACCTTGTTTTGGAAAAAGATAAATTTAAAGATTTAAAACTTAGGGGCTCTAATACGCAAAATCAAATTGATTCGCTTAATAATACCTACCAACATAAGAAAATAGTAGATTCTTTGGATAAACGCATTTTTTATTTTGATTTGGCATATAAATATGATCCAACAAAAATTCAATTTAAGGATAGTTCAAGAAAAATTAGACTGCAATTAGACCCTTTTTATCGTGATATTAATATACGAACTGAAAATTATGTCCATAAAAATATTAACTCCTATTATAGTGCTTTTTATTTGCAAATCCTCCTTCACCGACTTCCACTTGACACTGTAATAAAAACAA
>JBPXJX010000108.1:0-3553 GCA_051715525.1 Bacteroidales bacterium | reverse complement strand
TTCATCTGCACAGTAACAGCAAGAGCCGAACATATTCCCAGCACCTGAACCGTTATAGGGTTCTCCTTATTGAATGGCGCTTTAAGTAATTTAAAATTGCTCATAATGCTTAATATTGATTGGAAATCAACTCTGTTTTCTAATTTTTATAAAATAAGGGATATACTCCTTTAAGCAATCGCGAAGCATGGCCTCAAGACCTTTACTTGTTATAGTTCCTCCTGAGATTGCATCAACCCCATGCTTATCTGAATCAGGGGCACCGCCTTTAACTACCATAACAGAAACAAACTCACCATTATCGTTCATAATTGACTTACCCGAGAATTCGTTTTGAAACTTAGGAGTATTAATCTCCGCTCCAAGGCCAGGGGTCTCGCCTTTATGTCCGAATTGAGTTCCAACAATGGTGTTTAAATCATCTTTAAACGAAACATAACCCCAAATTGGACCCCATAGCCCCTTTCCACGAACGGGAACGATGTAATACTTCTCGCTGTTATCGGTTGTACAAATAAATATTGGAAGGTTTTTATCCTCAGATTTTTTCTTATTCTCCATATGCATCTCAACATCAAAAGCATTAACACCCTCAACAACATCGCCTTTGGTATTAACCACAAGCGTTTGGGTGATATACTTATTGTATAAATCCTCTGCATTTTTGGTGGTAGACTCAATATGCACTGATATTAGAATATTCTGCATCTTCTCCACCCGCTGATTATACTCCTGCTTTGGTTTTAGAAGTACGGCAACAATTGTAAGAGCAATTGCAACAATTATAACCATTGCTGATGAGTAGATAAATATGTATCGATTACTGAACATACTATTCAATTATTTAGTTACAATATTAGTTTTAACGCTCCTTTTTAGCCTGCGGCGAATATTTGCTCTAACAATTGCATGGTCGATAAGCGGAGCAAACATATTCATGAGCAGAACGGCTAACATCATCCCTTCGGGATATGCAGGGTTAAATACCCTAATCATAATGGCAAAAAGTCCGATTAAGAATCCATATATAATTTTCCCTGTTGGTGTTTGTGAACCGGTAACAGGATCAGTTGCCATAAATACTGCGCCGAATAAAAATCCTCCCATTAAAATCTGTGTTAACGGGTCAATGGTCATATAGCTATTCGCCCCAATTGCATTAAAAATCAAAGTCATTACAACTCCACCTGCAATGGTCGATAGCATAATTCTTAAACTGGCTACGCCAGTAATAATAAGGATTACCGCACCAATAAGAATTGCAAACTTTGATGTTTCACCAATGGAACCGGGTATAAACCCAAAGAACAAATCGTAAAGTGAGGGAATCTTTGCAATATTATTTGAAGCAGCATTAGCCAATGGGGTTGCTCCTGTTATTGTATCAACTGCTTTATCGGAATTAGCCCAAGTCCACACCAAATCGCCAGAGATTTTTGCTGGGTAAGCAAAAAAGATAAAAGCGCGGGTCATCAGAGCAGGGTTGAAAACATTCATACCCGTTCCGCCGAATGCCTCTTTAACAAATAGAACGCAAATAGCCGTACTTACTGCAACTATCCATAAAGGAATAGTAACTGGCATTAGTAATGGGATAAGCATCCCCGTTACTAAAAAGCCCTCGTTAACCTCGTGCTTGCGGTATTGTGCAAAAAGAAACTCAACGGTTAACCCCGATATATACGATACGGCAACTATTGGAATGACCTTTTGAAACCCAAACCAAAAGTTTGCCCAAAGCGATACATGCTGCCCTATTGAAAGGTAGTATTGGTAGCCAACATTCCACATTCCAAAAAGTAATGCAGGCATAAGGGCAATAATCACAACCGACATGGTACGTTTCAGGTCTACCGCATCGCGAATATGTGCTCCCTTGCTCGTTACTTTATTGGGAACGTAAAGGAACGATTCAAAAGCATCGAAGGTTGAGTGTAACTTCTCGAACCTACCCCCCTTTTGAAAGTTTGGTTTTATCTTATTTAAATAGCTTCGTAAATTCATCTTATTAAATGTTGTAGTTTCTAACTAACCTCTTTCCTAAGCATTTCTAAACCTTTGCGAACAATCTCTTGTGTTTCGATTTTAGATGTGCAAACAAAATCGCAAAGGGCAAAATCTTCAGGCGAAACCTCGTAAATACCAAGTTCCTCCATCTTATCGATATCATTTGTCAGAATAGCCTTGATAAGATACACTGGATAAATATCGAATGGGAAAACTTTCTCGTACTGACCAACCATTACGTAAGCCCTTTCGGCACCATGGTAGTTAGTATCTAATTGATAGTTTGAAGTAGGTATCAGCTTGCTGAAAAATTGTCGTGTATTGCTAAACTTCTTGAAACCTGGCATGGCCCATCCAAAAAATTCATAATAATCGCCCTCAGGAATTACGGTAATCTGATGATGATAATAACCAAGGAAACCATCCGATTCAATTCTATCGCCGGTTAACACATTTCCGCTTATAAATCGCAGTGGCTTTTTGCTATCCTTAGGCTGAACAAGATTTGAAATATTTGCGCCAATGTAAGTTTGGCAATATGCTGGTTTACTAACCTCAGGGCCAGTAATGGCGATTACGCGCGATGCGTCGAAAATGCCATCAACCATCAGCTTTCCGATGGCAACCAAATCTTGGATATTAACATACCAAACAGCCTCGCCTTTATTAATAGGCTTTGTATGGTGAATTTGCACGCCAACATTCCCTGCAGGATGAGGCCCTGCAAAATAATTCTTCTCAACATTCTTAAGGTTCTCAAAAATCGAGTTATCATCGGCTTTTGCATTTAATCCTAGATAAACCTTACCTGAAGTTAACCTTGATAAAGCATCAACACCAACCTGAAGGTAATTCTCTTTTCCTTTTAGAATAAAACTAAAATCGGGGGCTAAAGGTGAAGAATCAAAGGTTGAGATATAGATATCTCGAGGTATAGCCGCTGGTTCTGGTATTGTATCGAATGGGCGTTGACGAATCATTGTCCATAGGCCACTTTTTAGAAGAAGGTCAACAATCGCATTCCTTTCTGATGGAATTTGGTTTCCCTCTTTGAATTTCTCATACTTTAAAGTCTCATCGCTTTTTATTCGAACCTCAAGCAGTACTCTTTTTTCGCCTCTTACTACATCCACCACCTCGCCGCTAACAGGCGATGTTACTACAATACTTTCATTGCTTTTGCTCGACAACAATGTAGTTCCTGCTAAAACTTTGTCGCCAACCTTAACATGAAGTTTATGTTGAAGCCCAATAAAATCGGGTGGCTTAATAGCAAAAACCGAAGGTAATTTAGTGCTTTCGATTACCCTCTCAGGATTTCCTTTGAGTGGAATATTAAGCCCTTTCTTAATCTTGATAGTATGCATCTTTAAACAATTTAATAACGGGTGCAAATAAAGTAATTTTTAACAAACCATTTATTAGAGATATATTGATAAATAAGCAAATAATTGATGATATCGCTCAATCAAAGCTCTGTTAACGAAATAACAACAAAATAAACAAACTACGTTTCAATAAGTTTAACTGAAAATAGAAAAAACAC
>JBPXJX010000107.1:0-1431 GCA_051715525.1 Bacteroidales bacterium | reverse complement strand
TCTTCCGATCTGGTTTTAAATTCCATGTTTAAAACTTAAAAGTATCCTCTAATGTGTTTTTAAAATCATTTTCATTTGTATTGTTGTAAAAAGGAACGGCGGTTAACAAATAGGTATCGGTCTCAATTTTGATAGTTTTTCGTTCGGTTCTGATTACATTCAAAAAATCTTCTTTCCATTTGTCGTGCCCCAACAGGTGATTTCCTTTTGGCTCAATGAAAACCTGAAATGTCATTTGAGCACCTTTTTTTTGTTTGCAGAAAAGCAGGAAATCGGGTTCGAAAGCACGTCCGAGCTTGTCAAAGATTTTTACTTCTCTTTCGTTTCGTAATAGGAAAATGTTTTCAAACTTCTGGCTTAGACTTTCAAATCGTCGGGCAAATAGCTCAACAAATTTCTTTTCTTCACTCGTTCCATAATTGGCATTGTAGGCATACCAAGGTTTATCGTCTAAAAAGGCTTCTTGACCGTCAACACGCTCGCTGTTTTTAGATACTTTAATTTCCTTATCTCTAAAAACTTTGTGGATTGGTTCCTTGATATAGCCTGAGCCTTCGAACTCAGTTGAGTTGTTCTTTATATCGGCCTCAAATGATTGCAATAGGCCATTTAATGCTTGCAAATAGTCTAAATGGCTTATTTCTTTTAGTTTGCTATTTGTACCGCTAAAGCTAATTTCTAAGCCACCTAAGTAGTCGGTGCTTTCAATGAAATTTGCGATTGAACCAACACTTGGGAAGTAGTGCGATAAATTTTCGAAGTAGAAAAATGGATTTTGACTTAAAGCAAAGCGGATTATGTTTTTTGGAATTGCAGAGAGTTTAACATCAATCGTTTTAATAGTTTCTGAATCTTTTTCGGCTATTTTTGATTCAGCAAATACACTTGTCATTCGGCCAATACCTGAAGAAAGTGTATGGCTGAAATTTTTCTTCTTAATGCCCAAATCGGCAAAAGACCTAATGTTATCAAAACTCTTGGGTACTTTTTTATTGAAAAAAACATCTCCTTTCCGGTAAAAATCTGACCCTTTAAATTCCTGTTTTAATTTTAGCTGTTTTGTAATAAGGTTATCGTCATCCTCATAAATACCCGATTCCACAAGCGCCTTTTTCAGTTCAGAAATGTAATTGCTATCTTCTTTTGTATGATAATATAATTCTTCTAGCGTTTTAAGGTCGTTTGAATTGTCATCGTCAAATTTACGAGTGTATTTATCCTGACCTTTATCCAAGGTAAAAGGAAAATATCTTGCTCCTCGACCAATTAGCTGTGCTTCGGAAAGCGTTGTTTTCCCCGGTTTGCCGTTTTTCCCATCTCGGTCTTCGTAAAGCCTAACAATATCAAACAAATTCAATACATCCCAACCCTCATTCAGCTTCTGAACGGCAAATATGGCTCGAATTGGATTGTTTTCATCTTCAAGCGTAT
>JBPXJX010000106.1:0-1447 GCA_051715525.1 Bacteroidales bacterium | reverse complement strand
TTTAAAAACTAGTTATTTGTCAGCGGTCAACTTATCCCCAATCATCCTATTGTTGTACTGCTGGATAATTGCTTTCACCTTTGCTTCCATTCTTGCCTCAATTTCGGGAAATTTCCCAAAAATGTTAGTGGATAGCATTTTGTCGTTTTTGTAATCGTAAAGCCCAACTCCCTTCAATCCATTGTGAATATACAGATAATCGCCCATCAAAAGCTGATAAGTTGATGAAGAGTATGTAATAACGAATGGTTCGTTGTTTGAATCAAAGATATTCCTACCAAATGCTATGAATGGTTTATCGTAGTTAAGGTAACCAAGGATAGATGGCATTATATCGATTTGCTCTACATAATCATTCTTTATACCTTTAAGACTGCCATCGGGTTTGTACATTATGAAAGGCCCAGCAAATAGACCTAAGTTCGTTGAGTATTCTGGGTAATATGTTTGATTTGCATGATCGTTGGTGATTACAAATAGTGTGCTATCGTACCAAGACATCTTTGATGCAGTTTCGAAAAATCTTTTTAAAGAGTAATCGGTGTAACCGATACATTGATGAATTTGCAAATTCCCTTTGTCGAATTTACCCTCGTATCGTTTAGGAACAACAAATGGATGGTGCGATGATACCGAGAATATGGCTGCGCAAAAGGGTTGTTTAAATCCATTTAGTGTTTGTGCAAAGAATTGAAAAAACTCCTCATCCCAAACACCCCACATACCATCGAAATCATCGCTGTTTGGGTATTCATTCATACCATAGTACTCCTTAAAACCTGCTACGTTTGCAAATGCTTGAAAGCCCATTGAGCCATTGGGGGCTCCATGAAAAAAGGCGGTATGATATCCTTCGGATTTGAGTACCGATGCAATGCTATTTATCTTGTTGGTTGAGTAGCTGGTAAGGAAATAGGGCTCAACCATCATGGGGATGCTCGCAAGTACAGAGGGCATTGCATCAATCGATTTACGGCCATTGCAAAACGAGTTCCTATACATCAACGATTTGCCAATTAATGAGTCGAGAAATGGAGTATACCCCTTATAATTCCCGTTTTCGAGTTGAGGATTATAGCTTTTGATGTATTCACGACCAAAGCTTTCGAGGATAAAGATTACAACATTTTGCTTTTTGAAGTGCGATTTTGGTTGAGGGTTTTGTAAAGGCGTGTAAACTTTACTAAGCTCCTCATCAGTTTTATAAAAATCAATTTTCGCTAACGATTTCTTTTGAAGAGTACGATATATTGCGAATGGGGTATTCAATACAATTGCTGACTCTAAAGGCTCAGAAACGTATTGGCCAGCATTGCTAAGTGTTATAGGTCGAGTGCTATGTCTAAAACCTCCGCGTAATCCGCCAATGATAAGGAATACAAAAAGAAGTAGTAATGCAGATCCATTTATGAAATAAACCAAATGACCTTTCCATCCCTTTACAGGA
>JBPXJX010000105.1:0-2517 GCA_051715525.1 Bacteroidales bacterium | reverse complement strand
TTGATTCTACACCTGATACATTTACAATAAACCTTGAGAATACTGTTAAAGCCTTTGACAATCTAGATGCTATTTATATACCTCATTACCACTCCAAAAAACCAAGTTTAAGTGAAACAAGCATAGATTTATTATTTGATAAGGTTTCAAATAATAAAAGGGTTTTAAAAGAAGCAACAAATGCTATTTCTGCAGGTATTTATGTAAGCCATGGACATAATTCAATATATGGTTCAGATGTTCATAATTGGAATGATTATCAGGATATTTCAAAGGAACTACCTGATTTAAGGTTACCTGTTACAAGTTTTGAGCAATTTTGTTTGTTATTAGAAAAGGACAATGCGACAATTAATACAATTTTGAATGAAAAGACAAAAGAGAACATTCAAATAAATCCTTTTAATAATGTAGCGGAAATCATGAATATTGATATTTATGACGATATCAATATTCTTTTCGGTTCTAAAGGAACAGGTAAAACTGAAATTTTGCGAGCACTTTCAGATTATTATAATGGAGAAGGACATAAGGCTCATGTTTATGAATCTAGCAATTTGAAACTAGATGATGAATATGACTTGAAGGGGAATAAATTCGACACTACTGTTTCAGAGTATAACATTGATGAGTGCATCGCGGAATTAGAGAGTTTAAAAAATGCTTCTGAAGAAGGGATAACCAACATTTCAGCCTATAAAAACTATTTTAAGGATGAAGAAACAAACACTATTTCTAAGAATATAAAAGTTCGTGATTTTGCCATAGAAGATGATTCTATTTCTCAAAGAGCCTTAGAAGAAATAGCCGATTCAATAGATTATATAAAAAGATTTAAAGAAAAAGTTGAGCAAGATGAAATTGTTAAGGCTGTAATTGGGGATGAATTGTACGATGAACTTTCTTCTTTACTTAGTACAATAATTTTAAAAGTTAAAAATGAAACAGAACTAAGATTTTTTGATTACCAAAGCATTAGTCTGTTTAATAGTCTTATTCGTAAATTCAGATTTGAAATTGCCAGAAAGACTGGTCAACCTGAAAAACCATCAACAACTGGATTTAAAAAATATACTAGTAATAGGATTGAAATTGAAAGAAATTTAAATAAGATTCTTGCTAATATTTCAACTAAAATTCCACCAATAACAAATTATGTTGGGGATTTAGGAGGTAAAGGACAGCTACATTGCCAAACAAACTTACTTATTCAAGACGGAACATTTACAAATGTAGAATACAAGCATTTAAAAAGAATTACAAAAAAACCTCAAAAACAGTTTGCAAATTGTTTGTCCCAAATATCAAAACACATATACTCGACAGATTTATTTGAAAAAATAGCAGAGCTGGAAAGAATTGATTCTGTTGAAAAAGTTAAGTGTTTAAGTGATTTGCTTTTATTCAATAGGCATTTTACTCTAAATGGAAAAGAATATACTCCATCCAATGGGGAGTCTTCTATGGTCTTACTATATAATGAGTTGAAAGAGGATAAGAATATATTCATTATTGATGAACCTGAAAAAAGTTTAGGAAATGATTACATAAGTGAGGAAATTGTACCTCTGCTAAAAGAGCATGCACAACGTGGAAAGAAAATTATTATAGCCACTCACGATGCCAATATTGCAGTTAGGACATTACCGTACAATTCAATATATAGGGGGCATGATGAACAAGGTTATTTTACATTTACTGGCAATCCTTTTTCGAATAACTTAGTTTGCCTAACACAAGATAGAGATGACTTAGATTGGAAAAATATTAGTATGAAAACATTAGAAGGTGGAAAAGAAGCCTTCGGAGAAAGAGGTAAAATATATGGAAACTCATAAAGCCAAAATTGATAGAGAAAATAAGGATAAAGTTTCTCTAAGTTTAAAAATCAATGAAACACTTTTCAATATCCCTTTGACTGATGATAAGCCAAATGAGATAAAACAAGTGTTTAATGAACTTTTAAAAGAATTAAAGAAAGGACAGTTTAACTTTGAGCTTGAACAAGATGAAAAGCAAGATTTGTATTATTATACTTGTGTAGAATACATTTCTCAATTGAATACGGAATTGAATAGTGTTTATAATGAATTAGTTGATTATGAATTGACAAATGAAGAAAAATATAGCACCTAACAGCTGTTAAAAATCACTGGGGCAATTGGTTAGATAAGTTTTATTTTGTATATTGGTATTTATTTTACCGTGGGAAACAGCGCTGCACCGAACTCCCCAACTCTTCTTAGAAGCAAACGTTACGCCTTAAGTTAAAAAAATAGTGCAACCATTTAATGAGCAAAAAGAAAATATTAAATTTATAAAAAAATAAAATAATATGACCGGAATAATTATCATTTCAATACCTCTACTGATTTATGTAATTGGAGCATTATCGGTAAGAAGAAAAGGGTTAACACACCCAGATGATTTTTTTGTTGCATACAAGAAGGTAGGTGAAACAGCCTTTTCAAGTTCTTCTATAGCGTATGCCTTTCAAGTAAGTACAATCTACCCGTA